>CAIRBY010000832.1 GCA_903876865.1 uncultured Acidobacteriia bacterium | reverse complement strand
GTTGGAGCGCATCCGCAAGGCGGTGCGGCACGCCGGATATCTGGACGGCAAGGTCACGACCGAGCGCAAGATCAACGATGAGAAGAAGAGCGTGGACGTGATGGTGAAGATCGACGCGGGGGCGTTGTACACGATGGGGAAGCTGACCATCGTGGGGCTGGACCTGAACGGCGAGGCGGCGATTCTGAAGATGTGGGGGTTGAAGGAAGGCAAGACGCTGAACCCCGAATATCCCGACCTGTTCATGGTGCGGGTAAAGGAAGAGGGGCTGTTCGACGGACTGGGCGAGACGAAGGCGGAGATGAAAGTGGACGCGGTGAAGCACACGGCGGACGTCACGCTGAGGTTCGGGGCGGCGGATCCGACGAAGAAGCCGGGACGGCGCGGGGGACGGGGCGGGATCGGCGGATGGTGAAGCTGGCGGCGGACGCGGCGCTACTCGTGATCGACGTGCAGAGGGCGATCGACGACGCGAGTTGGGGCGAGCGCAACCATCCGGGAGCGGAGGCGAAGATCGCGGAATTGCTGCGCGCGTGGAGGGCGGCGGGAAGGCCGGTGTATCACATCCGGCACGACTCGACGGAGGCGAATTCGACGTATCGCCCGGGGCAGGCGGGGCACGAGTTCAAGGCGGTGGCGATGCCGCTAGAGGGCGAGACGGTGATTGGCAAGCGGACGAACAGCGCGTTCGTGGGCACGGAGTTGGAAGCGCGGTTGCGCGGCGCGGGGCAGATGACGGTGGTGATTGCAGGGGTGATCACGAACAACTCGGTGGAAGCGACGGCGCGGATGGCGGGCAATCTGGGCTTCGAGACGTACGTGGTGGAGGACGCGATGTTCACGTTTGGGCGCAGGGACTGGGCGGGGCGGTGGCGGACGGCGGAGGAGGTCCACGCGATGAGCCTGGCGAATCTGCACGGGGAGTACGCGACGGTGGTGACGGCGGCGGAGTTGCTGGGGTAGGAGCAAGGCAGGGCAGGCGATTCAGTGAACCACTGTGCAGCGGTCCGGGCGTATGTCGGGGACAGATGATGCTGCGAAAGGGCAGCGGGACCAGGGCGTCCGCCCCACGGGGTCCGTCGGAATTCGGCGGCAGCACCCGGCCTGCCTCTAGCGCCGTCGACAGAGCGGAGGTGCTGAACTACAGTGCCGCAGCGGATAGAATGGCTTCATGCTGGCCCGGATGCTACTTCTGGTGAGCTTCGCGCTCCCGCTTTTCGCGCAGTCGAACGCCGAACTGGCGCGCATCTATGACGAGGATCAGAGAGATCGCGCGGACTGGTTCCATCTCACGAAGAAGCAACAGCGGATGGTGGCACGGCGGGATGCGCCGCGGCGGGCGCGGGTGGGGGAGATGGTGCGCGGAGGAGTGTTGAAGACAGGCGAGGATTTCGAGCGCGCCTCGTTCATCTTCCAGCACGGCGACAAGTTGGACGATTATGTGATGGCGCACGTGCTGGCGATGACGGCGTCGGCGGTGGAGCCCTTCCGGGGGAGGTGGATCTCTGCGGCGACATTCGACCGGATGCTCTACTTTACGCACCGCCCGCAGGTCTTCGGACTCGGCTTGAGCGACAAGCTCCGCTTCGACAAAGAGCTGCTCTCCGATTCGATCCGCGAGCTCAATTGCGTGCCGTCGGTCGCGGTGCGGGAACGGCAACTGCGGGAGATCGCGGAAAAGAAGACAGTGACCATCCCGGGGCCGTGCAACGCACAGCCGGAGTTGTGGAAGGGCAAATGGGGGCTCACGCTGCGGTCGCCGGACGGAGCGCTCTCACAGGCGACGTTCGAGTTCGACCCGGAGAGTGGGGTCGTGCTCACCGAAGCGGGACGGGCGATGGAACCGGACCAGATGACGATGGACGATCGCGGGCTGCGTTTTCAAGTGGGGGAGCGCAGTTTTCAACTCAGAATCAACGGGGAAGAGATGACGGGCAGCTTCAGCGCGGCGGGCGGCGGAACGGGCCGCGTGGTGGGGTTGATGGCGCGCGGAGCGAAGTAATCGATCTCCAGGTGATAAACTCCGGTATTACCCCGGAGTTCCCACTCGTGACGTTGGTCAGGCCAGTTTTTGTACTCACACTTCTTGCAGCCGGCGCGGCAGCGGCTTACGGACAATCGGCGGCGGCAGGCGCGCTGGAAGGCACCGTGACGGATGCGGCGGGCCAGCATGTGGCGGAAGCCACGGTGCGATTGCTGGACGCGGCCACGGACGAGCATCGCTCGGCCACGGCGGATGCGAACGGCGCGTTTCACTTTTCCCTGTTGCCGCCGGGGTCGTATCGGGTGGAGTTTGCGCGCGAGGGCTTCAAGACGTCGCGCATGGCGCAGTTGACGCTGAACGCGAGCGAAGTGCCGGTGCTCGAAGCCGTGATGGAAGCGGGCGATGCCACGGTCACGGTGGAGTGCGCGTGCCATCTGCGCGCGACCGCGCCCTCCACGGGCACGCTGGTGGATCAGAAGACGATCACGGCGGTGCCGCTGAATACGCGCAATTTCACGCAGGTGCTCTCGATGTCTTCGGGGTCGGTGGCGAGCGTCAATAACGCGGGCACGCTGGGGCGCGGCACGCCGAGCGTGAACGTGAACGGCAATACGACGGCGGGCGGCTATACGGTGGATGGCGCGTACGCGCCGAGCACGGTGCCGAATCCGGATGCGATCAGCGAGTTCAAGATTCAGACCTCGCAGAACGACGCCATGTTCGGCGCGATGGTGCCCAACACCAACCTCATGACCAAGCGCGGCGAGAATACGTTTCACGGCAACGCGTGGGAGTTCGTGCGCAACGATATCTTCAACGCCAACGCCTTCTTCCGCAATACGGCGGGGCAGCCGAAGCCGAACCTGAAGCAGAATCAGTTTGGCGCCACGGCGGGCGGACCGGTGAAGCGCAACAAGATCTTCTTCTTCACCTCGTATCAAGGGACGCGGCAGGCGAATGGGCTGGACCCGACTTCGGTTTCGAATCCGATTCTGCCGGGGCTGACGAACGACCGCTCGGCGGGGACGCTGGCGGCGCAGTTCTGCGCGGGCAATCACGCGGGCGATGCGCGCTACCAGACGTACGCGGGCGGGCGGCAGCTGGATTGCAACAACCTGAATACGCCGACCACGGCGGCGCTGAATCCGGTGGCGCTGCGCTTACTGCAGATGAAGGGGAGCGACGGGCAGTACCTGATTCCGACGCCGCAGACACTGTTTTCGAGCGGCTCCAACGCGGGGCTCGGCTTCTCTTCGTTCAGCATGCCCTCGACGTACAAAGAGCATCACGTGCTGGGCAATGCGGACTATGTGATCTCGCCGAAGCATACGCTTTCGGGGCGCGTATTCACGGCGCTGGTGGATCAGTTGCGGACGTTCGGTTCGCCGGGCGGGTACCCGGGCGCGCCGATTGTGCCGGGCTTCGGCGCGGCGCAGGCGCTGGCTGCAAGCGACGTGGCGGCGAGCGTGCGGCTGACTACGCAGGTGAGCGCCAACACCACCAACGAAGCGGCGATGACGTTCACGCGCAATCGCACGGACACCAACGGAGTGGGCACGCCGAGCGCGGCGCAAGTGGGAATGACGGCGGTGGACCCGCTGTTCCCGGAGCCTCCGGAGATCACGGTGCTGGGACCGATGGGATCGTTCCGGCTATTCGGCAGCGACCCGAACGACAACCACTTCGAGACGCGCACGTATTCGTGGAACGACAACGTGAGCTGGGTACACGGCAGGCAGCGGTTGCGCGGCGGCGGCTTCTTCCTGGACCAATCCAACGGGCGCTCGGATCAGGGCGGGGCGCGCGGCAAGATGACGTTCCAGACGTTCGAGGATTTTCTGGTAGGGCTGAGCGCGGCGGCGAACGGGAGTCCGGCGGGGCGCAGCAATGTGCAGGCAGTGCAATCGAGCGAAGGCGTGGGTCCGAACGGCGAGGTGGTGTACCGGTACCGGCGCTATTATGGCGCGGCGTACGTGCAGGACGATGTGAAGGTGAGCGCGCGGCTGACGCTGAATCTGGGGCTGCGGTGGGAGTACATCGGGCCTTCGCTGGATGAGGCGGGGACGATCGGCAATATGTCGCTGGCGCTGTTGCGGCAGGCGGCCATTCCGGGTGCGGGCGGGACACTGGCGGGCAATACGCTGGCGGCGAATTACGACCCGCAGCTGATCAATCCGTATACGGGCAAGCCGTTCGGAGCGGCGCCGGCGGGAGTGACGCTGCGCGCCTCGAAGAGCTTCTACGACAATGGCGCGCCGCTCGGGAAATTCGCGCCGCGGGTGGGCTTCGCGTGGCAACCTTTCGGCGGAGGCGGACGGTTGGTGATCGGCGGGGCATACGGGTGGTTCAATCAGAACCCGCCCTTCAGCGGGAATGCGGCGAGCGCGCCGCTGTTCACCTCCGTGCCGTTCGCGCAGGGCTTCACCAATTCGGATTCGAGCAACAACCTCTCGACGCTGGCGCAGCCGTTCCCCACCACCACGCTGGGCTTCGTACCGCGCACCGCAACTTCGCAGTTGTCGGACCGCGTGGCCGGTCCCGAGTATCTGGTGCCGCGGCTGCAGCAGTGGAACCTGACGACGAAGATCAAGCTGGGTCACAACCTCTCGCTGGACCTGGGCTACGTGGGCTCGCACGGCGACCGGTTGCTGCTCTCGCGCGGACTCAATCAACCGCTGCTGGGGAGCGCGGCGCAGCCGGTGAACTGCGGCTATGACGGCGTGGCGGCGCATTGCATCACGGCCAGCACCGGGGCCAATGCGGCGCAGCGCGTGCCGGTGTTGGGCGAGACGCAGACGGCGCTATTGACGAGCGAGTTCACGGGCGCGTCGTGGTACCACAGCATGCAGACCACGCTGCGCAAGCAGATCTCCAAAGGGCTGACGTTCCAGGCGGCGTACACGTATTCGAAATCCGAAAACGATCTGACGGTGCTGAACGATCAGAACACGCTGGCGCTGAGCAAGGCGCGGGCGGCGTTCGACCGCACGCACCGGCTGATCACGAACTTCGATTACCAGTTGCCGCTGCCCGCGGGGTCGAGCAAGTTGCAGCACGCGCTGATGGCGGGATGGTCCTTGACCGGGATCGTGCTGGTGCAGAGCGGGATGCCGATGACGTTGACGGATCCGAATGGCGGGACGGTATACGGGCGCGCGGCGACTTCGACGGTGACGATGTGTCCGGGCGCGACCTACGCGAACCTGGCGACGAGCGGGAGCGTTTCGGCGCGGATCAACAATTGGGTGAATGGCGCGGCGCTGTGCGCGCCGGCGGTGCTGGGCGCGGACGGGTCGGCGGGGTATGGGAACGCTGGGCAGAGCGTGATGAACGGGCCGGGGTCTGTGAATTCGGATCTCTCGCTCGGCAAGCGCGCGCGGGTGGGCGGAGTGCGCGAGGCGGCGGAGCTTTCGTTCCGGGCGGAGTTTTATAACGCGATGAATCACGCGCAGTTTGCGAATCCGGGGACGACGCTGCACACGGCGAGTTTCGGCGTGATTACGGCGACGGCGGTGGCGCCGCGGCTGATTCAGTTCGGGGTGAAGTATTTGTTTTGAGGGGGAGGGTTAGCGACCGCGGGGAGTTGGTCTCGGCTCAGTCGTCCAGGCGCGTTGCACGAAGCGCACGCCATACCGCCCATTTGTCAGCGTGCGTTACCGGATGACTCCTCGCAGGAGGGTGCTGACGCCGTTCCAGAGGATCTGCACGCCGATGCAGAGGAGGATGAAGGAAGAGAGGCGCAGAATCACGCTCATGGCGGTATCGCCGAGGATGCGGGCGATGGTTTCGGCGAAACGGTAGCTGAGGTAGATGGTGAGGCCGAGCAGCGCCGAACCCAGGACGGCGGCGGCGAGCGGCATCCAGTGGAAGTGCGAACTATCGCCCCAATTGGCGCCGAGCGTGATGGCGACGGAGATGGAGCCGGGGCCCACGGTGAGAGGCAGCGTCAGGGGATAGAAGGCGCGCTGTGAGAGGTCGATGGCGCTGGCCGAACGCTCGCCATCGTGAGAGGCGGTGTCTTCGTCTTTGCGCTGCAGGAGGCTCCAGCCGGTCGCGATCACCACCATGCCGCCGCCCACCTGCACCACCGGGAGCGAGATGCCGAAGAAGGCGAGGATGTGGGTGCCGATGAGCAGCGAGACCAGGAGCAGGACGAAGCCGTTGAGCGCGACGCGGCGGGCGAGCCAGCCGCGCGTGGCGCTGGAATAGCCGCGTGTCAGGCTGAGGAAGATGGGGGCGTTGCCCAGCGGATTGACGATCGGGAAGAGGGCTCCGAGCGTGAGCAGTGAAGCCTTCAGCAGTTCCAGAACCACCGCATTCATATTTTCAGGATAGCCAACCCCCGCCGGGCGCCGCAGCGCGCGAGTGGCGCACGCCCCCCGCGCACGCGGATTCCGGCACGATTTCAGCGCAGCCGCGTCTTACTCTGCATGGCCCCACGAACCTGCGGGAACGCGGGCGCTGCCATGACGATGCGGGCTCTGCCATGACGGCGCGGCCGCCGCCATATAATAGGAGCAGTTATGTACCGATTCGCCACCCTTGCCCTGTTTGCCGCTTTTGGTTTTGGACCGTCTGCTTTTGGACAATCGAATCCCTTCGAGCTGAAGCCTCCGGCCGAAGCGGATGCGGCGCTGCGGGCGCGGGTGAAAGAGTTTTTCGACCTTCAGGTGAAAGGGACGCCGCGCAAAGCGGAGGTGCTGGTCGCCGAGGATTCGAAGGACATGTACTACTCCGACCCCAAGCCCAAATTCTTCAATTGCGAATTGAGCCGGATCGATTACACGGATCAGTTCACCAAGGCCAAGGTGCTGATGGTGTGCGAGCGCAATGTGATGATCCCGGGCGCGCCCACGCTCACAGCGAAGGTTCCCACGCCTTCCAACTGGCGCATCGAGGACGGCCTGTGGATGTACTATCTGGACCCGCAGACCATGTACCCTTCGCCATTCGGCGGGTACATGAAGCCCGGTCCGGAAGCGCCGGCGAAGGCCGCCCCCGTGGCGCCGCCCATCCCGAGCATCGAGAGCCTCACCAAGGCGGTAATGGAACAGGTCAAAGTCGATAAGGCCGTTTTGACGATGAAAGCGGGCGACAAGGCGGAGGTCAACATCAGCAACTCGGCGCCCGGCCCCATGAAGGTGCTGCTGCCCGGCAATCTCAACGGGATGGAGGCTCGCCTGGAAAACCCGGTGATCGCGGCCGGCGGCAAGACCGTGCTGCATCTGGTCTGCGGCAAGACCGCGATCTCTCATACATTCAGCCTGGAAGTCGCGGAGACGGGGCAGCCACTGCCAATTCAGATCCTCGTGCAACAGGAAAAGCCCAAAGAGAAGGACAAGAAGTAAGCAGCCGCTGCCACGGCTCACCACCGCCAGGTCCTTTACTGCAAGGGCCCGCGGAGGGCAATCAGTTCTTCGGCGGAGTCACCGGCGATTGGGTGAGGTAGGCGCTGAGCGTGAGCACCGCTCCGGTGAGCGCGGAGACCTTGAGTTTAGAGGCATCCAGCGAACCGGTGGCAGCGGCCTGCGCAACGCTGGAGAGGGTACCGCCCAGCACCGCCGCGGCGAAACCCTTGAACCATACCAGGAACTTGCTCATGCCACCCTCTCATAGTAGTAAGCGGTCCCGAAGGGAGTGAGGCTGGCCATCTTCTGCCAGATGCCGCCATCGGGCGCGGTCGCTTTGTAGCCGACCGGCATGGTGTCCCCGACCGGCACATTCTGTTTGCTGCCGACCTGGGCGGGCGCGCTGCTGGCGGGCGCCGGCGCCGCCTGGTTGACCTGCGGCAGAACCGGCAGGGGCGGCATCACGCAGACCGGTTGAGTGCCGGTCACGGGATAGGCCCATTTGGCGTTGGGATTGGTGGAATCGATGAAATACCCGACGACGTAGGCATCGGGGGGTTGGGGCGGATTGATTTCGGGCGCTTGCCCCGCAATCACGCGCTGCGCCCAGTTGTTGAAAACGACCAGATAATCGGACTGCAACGCGGCGTTGAGTCCAACCACCTGCTGCTGGATGCCGGCGGTGACATTGGCCATCGCCGCCTCCAGCGTGGTTGCGGAATAATCTGCATTCATTGGGAAGGGTCTCCTACTCACAGACTAGGAAACGCTGCGCGGCCCGAGACCGCGAATTCCCCGCAAATGCTTGAAGACAAGAGGACGATTTTTTCCGTCCGGCTGTGAACGGCTTGCAAAACTCAGTCCAAAATTGGCCGGACCGTTTCGCGTTCGGCTTCGGACGCCGAAAGTTTGGAGAGCGAATTGCCGCCTAGCGAATTCCCGTTATGGAATTTTGCTGCGCGCGAGCGAGCTAAGTATTCTTTCCACGGGACTTGGAAATTCCACTTTTTCCCTTTCCACTTTGCGTTGCAAAGTTTGCCCTCTAAG
>CAIRBY010000831.1 GCA_903876865.1 uncultured Acidobacteriia bacterium | reverse complement strand
GCGCGTACTTCTTCGCGCGGGGGACTGCTCGGCGGTCCGGTTGGGGACACGTGGGGCTCGGCTCGCACGATCGTGGTGCTACCCATTTGGTCTAACCTCTGGCTGAAAAGTCTCTCACGCGCGGAGCTGGATTAGTTCCAATATTTTTTCTGTTACCGCGCGCGGCGTGCGATCTGCCCCGCCCCGGGCGCCGTGCAACCCACTCCGGTTAACCTTCCTGCAAACCGCTCGAGAACGTAGGGATCGCCTTCCTACGTCAGGTTTTGCAATTGAAACGAAGCCATTTACCTATCGGCCCGATTTCATACGGTATGCCACTTGCCGCGCCCGTGGGAATGGCGTACGCTGCTTCCCACCGCATCCGGTTCCTGCCGGGCGGAAGGGGAATCGCGGCCGAATCCGGACCGTCCACGCGTAGTACGCACTCTTGGGAGGGGAAGTATGATCATCAGAAGACCCGCACAGATCCTGTGCGCCGCAGCGCTTTTCGCAGCGCTTTTCGCAGCCAGCCTGTTCGGGCAGACTGTTTCCAGCACACTCTTGGGAACCGTTGTGGACCCAACCAACGCAGTGGTGCCGAACGCGCCCGTCGTCTTGACCGATACGGAAACCGGCAATTCACGCGCCACCACTACGGACGGCACGGGGCTATTCCGATTTCTGGAACTGACGCCGAGCGTCTATTCCGTGACCGTGAAGGCGGCGGGATTCAAAGGCTTCACCCAGAACACGATCGTGGTGGCGGCGAACGAAACGCGCGAACTCGGTAAGTTCGTGCTCACGATTGGCAGCGGCACGGACACCATCACGGTGACGGCCGAAGCCGCCAGCATCCAACTCGCCAGCTCGGAAAAGGCCACTGCCATCGATGGCGCGCAGTTGAGCAATGTGACCCTGCGCGGCCGCGACATTTTCGGATACCTGAAGCTCGTCCCCGGCGTGATCGACAACAGCTTTGGCAGCACCAATGCGGGCAACCGCGACGTGACCTCGCCGAACGCGATCCGCGGCATTACCATCAACGGCAATACCTCCGCGTTGAACTTCACCGTGGATGGCATCAGCGATATGGACACCGGCTCCAACACCACGATTCACTATGAGCCGAATGCCGATGCCGTACAGGAGATGAAAGTTCTGACCTCGAATTACCAGGCGGAATTTGGACGCAACTCCGGCGGCACCATCACGGTGGTGACCAAGAACGGCACCAATCAATTTCACGGCAGCATGGTGTGGAATCACCGCAACGAAGGGCTGAACGCAAATCTCTGGCAAAACAACCGCAACGGCCGGAATGCCGCCGGCGTGCCGAATTCTTACATCTCCCCGTACCGCTTCAACGTGGAGACGTACACCATCGGCGGCCCCATTTACATTCCCCACCACTTCAATTCGGCCAAGAACAAGCTGTTCTTCTTCTGGTCGCAGGAGTACACCGGGCAGTTTGTTTCCGGCGGCGTGCAGAACAAGTACACACCCACCGCGCTCGAGCGCCAGGGCAACTTCTCGCAGAGTTTCCAGAACAACGGCACGCTGACGGCGATTACGGACCCGAGCACGGGCGCGCCGTTTCCGGGCAACATCATCCCGGCTTCGCGCATCACGCCGACGGGCCAGGCAATGCTGAATTATTTCCCGCTGCCCAACTTCGCGGGAGCCGGCTCGCAGGCGAACATCGTGAACTTCACGGAAGCGGCCAGCGCCACCCATCCGCGCCGCAACGATGTGTTGCGCGTGGACGTGAACCCGACCAGCAAACTGAGCGGCTACTTCCGCTACATCAACGATCACGACGATATGATCGCGCTCTATCAGGGCATTCAGTTTTCTAACGGGACCGGCGGCACGCTGGGCTCCGCAGGCATCGCGCCCATCGACCACCCGAACCCGGGCCACGGTTATGGCGGCACCATTACGTACTCGGTTTCGCCCACGCTGATCAACGAATTCACCATCGGCAAGAGCTGGAATACCTGGTCTTGGTATACGACGGACGGCGGCAAGAGCCAGGATCGCTCGCTGGTCCCCGGCCTGCCCGTGCTGTTCCCGATTCCCTCCTCCACCCCCACCGGCGCCTCGGCGACCAATGGCTACTACAACCTCCTGCCGCAGTTCCAGTTCGGCACGGTCTCCGGCGGATCCTCAATGAGTTTCGCGCGCAACAATACATCAGCGGGGAACTACGAGAACTTCAACACCATCTGGACCTTCGCCGACAACCTGAGCAAGGTCTGGGGCCGGCACACGTTCAAGATGGGCGGCTACCTGGAGAGCAATCACAAGATTCAGCCCTCCGGTCCGGCCTATGCGGGCAACTTCAATTTCAGCCCGGATGCGCTCAACGGCGTGAACAATACCGGCAACGGGTACGCCAACGGATTGCTGGGCTACGTGGACAGTTACAGCCAGGCGACCGGCCGCGCGGTGTTCAACGTGGGTTACTGGAACGCGGAGTGGTATGTGCAGGACAACTGGCGCCTCACCTCCCGGCTGACCCTCGATGTCGGCCTGCGGTTCTACCACCAGACTCCGCAGGCGGACGGCAACAACACATTCTCGAATTTTGTGCCGGGCAATTACACCAAGGCAGGTGCGCCGCGCCTCTATGTGCCGGGCACGAGCGCGGGGAAACGCGTCGCGATCGATCCGGGTACGGGCACCGTGGCTCCGGTGGCCTACATCGGCCTCTACGTTCCGAATTCGGGCAATCCGGCGGATGGCTTCCAGGTTCTGGGAAGCAACGGCGCCAGCACCGCCCCGTTCACCCAGAAGGCGGTCGCGCTCGCGCCCCGCTTCGGTTTCGCCTATGATCTGACGGGCGATGGCAAGACGGCTCTGCGCGGCGGCTTCGGCATCTTCTATAACCGCCTCGATGGAAATCAGGTGTACAACCTCTCGGGACAGCCCCCGCTGGTTTACGCGCCGCAGGTCAACTACACCACGTTCGGGCAGATTGCCTCCACCGGCAACAACCTGGTCTTTGGCCCCGCGACTCTCTATATGTGGCCGAGCGGCACGATCCCCTTCGACCGCGCGCAGAACGCCAGCATCAACCTGCAACGTTCGCTGACCCGCAACACCGTGGCGGAAGTGGGATACACGGGCAACTGGGGCTACAACCAGCAACTCTCCTATGACCTCAACGCGCTGCCGATTGGCGCCCGCGCTCCCTTTAACGCTGCTGCCGCGGATGCCACCAACGGCAACAAGACCCTGCCCGACGTGCTCCTGCGCACCGTGTATCCGGGCTTCAATACGCTCAATGGATACGCTCATCTGGGCCACTCGAATTACCATGCGTTGACGGCGACCATCGCGGAACGGCTCTCCGCCGGCCTGACGTTGGGTGCGGCGTATACGTTCAGCCGGTCCATGGGAACCACCACCTTCACTCCCGTGGTCTCAAACAATGAAGCCTGGAACTACGGCCGGCTCGGTTTCGACCGTCGCCAGAACCTGCAGGTCAACTTCTCTTACCAGATTCCCGGCTTGGGCCACGCCATGCACTCCAAAGTCCTGGCCGCAATTACGGACCGCTGGACGCTCTCCGGCATCTTCAGCATGCAGAGCGGCGCACCCTTCAATCCCGGCGGCCCCAACGTGAACGGCACGGCGCCCGATTACACCGGCACTCCCAACGTAGGCGCGCGCGTCAACGTGGTCGCAGACCCGATGGCGAATGTACCAGCCGGCCTCTACTACAACCCCTCCGCCTTCGCCGTGCCCGCGGTTGGCAGCACCATCACCAAGCCGGTGCTCGGCAACCTCGGCGGCGGCTCCGGAGTGCTCTCCCTGCCGATGGTCTCGAACATCGATATGACCATGTCGAAGTTCATTCCTCTGTTCGGGGAACGGCGCGGCATCCGCCTGCAGGCGCAGGCGTACAACATCATCAATCATCCCGAGTACAACGGTGTAGGCACCGGCCTCACCTGGGATGCCAACGGAAACCAGACCAGCCTTTCGGCCGGCGTATTCAACGGCACCATGCCGGCGCGCGTGATGGCCTTCTCCATCCGCATCGAGTTTTAACCCCTAACCGGGGCAGGCCCATCACGGGCTTGCCCCGGCTCTTTTCTTCCCTGCAATCTCCCCGAACACCGCCGCCGTCCACGTGAACATCCCCTGAGTTCTCGTGTATTGTGGATAGGCGCTGGCAACACGGATTCCGCACTCCAAGCTGACGAATACTTTCCATGAAGCAGATCACATCATGAAGCAGGCCACATTCGCGAAAATGATTCTCATGCTGACGGCAGCCGCCGCCCTGTGGGCGCAAGCCCCGCCGCAGAACCCACAGACTCCGCCCGCGGGCGCGCCCGCAGCGCGCGGCGGACGTGGCGCCGGCGGCGGCGGCGCCTACCCGCAGCGCCCACCCGCGGACCCCGCCGTGCTGGAGCGCGGCAAAGCGCTCTACGGCGTGCATTGCAACTTCTGCCATGGCTCGGATGCGCGCGGCGGTGAAGGCGGACCCAACCTGCTCCGCTCCGATATGGTGCTCAACGATCAATCCGGCGAGCGCATCGCTCCGGTGGTGCAAGGCGGCAAGGGCGAGATGCCCAAGCTCGAGCTGAACAACAATCAGATCTCTGACATCGCCACCTACATTCACAGCTTCCGCGTCGGCGGCTACGATATCTCCCGCATGGTGCCGCCCAGCATTCTGGTGGGTGATGCCAAAGCCGGCGAAGCAGCCTTCAAGGCCAAGTGCGCCTCCTGCCACTCGGCGACCGGCGACCTGAAAGGCCTCGGCACCCGCATCCCCGATGCCAAGCTGTTGCAGAACGGCTTCCTCATGCCCGGCGGCGGCGGGCGAGGCGGCGGTCGCGGCGGTCGCGGCCCCAGCTTCAACGTGCCGCCCACCACCGTGACCGTGACTCCGGCCTCCGGACCGAAGGTCGAAGGCCGCCTGGTGCGCATCGACGATTTTCTGGTAACGCTCTCTGAAGCCGATGGCGGGCAGCGCTCCTTCCGGCGCGATGGCGATCTGCCCAAGGTCGAGATTCACGATCCGCTGCAGCCGCACAAAGACCTGCTGCCCACCTACACCGACAAACAGATTCACGACCTGACCGCCTATCTGGTGACCCTGAAATGAGACTGCTACTCGCGCCCTTCATCCTCATCGCCGGCACGCTGGCCGCGCAGCCGCTCGACCCCGCGGCTCTCACCAAGCCGCTGGGCGATTCCTGGCCCACCTACTCGGGCGACTATAGCGGCAGGCGCTACAGCTCGCTCAAGCAGATCAACCAGAGCAACGTGAAGAGCCTCACGCTCGCCTGGACCACGCGCTTCACCGCGGGAGCGGGCGGCGCCGGCGGTGGACGCGGCGGCTTCGGTGGCGGCGCAGCGGCCGCTCCGATCATCATCGGCGGCGAAGGCACGGCCGATGCCGGCAGCAACACCAACATCCGCGCCTCCGTCCTCGAAGTGAACGGCGTGCTCTACCTCTCCACGCCGGACAACGCCTGGGCGGTAGATGCCCGCGACGGCCACGAACTCTGGCACTACTTCTGGAAGACCAAGGGCGGAACCCACATCGGCAATCGCGGCCTCGCCATGTGGGGCAACTGGCTCTATCTGGAAACGCCCGACGATTACCTCATCTGTCTCGACGCCAAGACCGGCAAGGAGCGCTGGCATAAAGAGATCGCCAACTTCAACCAGCAGTACTTCTCCACCATGGCGCCCATCGTAATCGGCAACCACGTCCTCACCGGCACCGGCAACGATCTGGACGAGCCCGGCTACGTGCAGGCGCGCGATCCCGAAACCGGCGACGTGCAGTGGACGTTCTACACCGTGCCCATGAAGAAGGGCGACCCCGGTCTGGAGACGTGGGGCAGCCTCGACGGCGCAAAACACGGCGCCGGCAACGTCTGGATCCCCGGCTCCTACGATCCCGAGACCCACAACTACATCTTCGGCACCGGCAATCCCTCGCCGGCTTACACCAACCCGCCCAGCCGCGATGGCGACAACCTCTACACCTGCTCCATCGTCGCCATCAATGTGGATACCGGGAAGATGTCCTGGTATTACCAGTTGAACCCGCACGACACGCACGACTGGGATTCCACCGAAACCCCCATCCTCATTGACGGCGAGTTCAACGGCAAGCCTCGCAAGATGGTGCTGCACGCCGATCGCAACGGTTACTTCTTCACCCTGGACCGGCTCACCGGGGAGCACCTGCTAACCAGCAAATTCTCCGAGGCCGTGAACTGGGTGAAAGAGATCAATGCCAAGGGACAGACGATTCGCGATCCGCTGAAGGATTCGATCGTACCCGGAGCGCTGGTCTCGCCCAACAACGGCGGCGCCACCAACTGGCCGCCCGCCGCCTACTCGCCCGACACCGGCCTCTTCTATGTGCCTTCGAACGATGCCTACGCCATGTATTACCTCACGGAGACCGATCCGCGCGGAGCCATGGGCCTCGGCGGCAAGGAAGAGGATGGCCTGGGCTCGCTCGGCAGCTTCCTCACCGCGATCGATTACAAGACCGGCAAAGTCGCGTGGCGGCATCGCTACCCCGGCACCGGCGGCAACCTCGGCAACGGGATCCTCACCACCGCGGGCAAACTGCTCTTCGCCGGAGACGTCTCCGGCAATCTGGTGGCCTACGATCCCGCCAACGGCAAGATCCTCTGGCACACCCGCCTCGGCAACGTCTCCAATGCGCCGGAGACCTATGTGCTGGACGGCCACCAGTACATTCTGATCGCGACCGGCGACTCGCTCTTTGCTTTTACGTTGTATTGAACCGGAGGAAGTTCAGGTAGGGCGGCGACCGGATTCTACACCCGGCCGCCGCGTGAGATGCATTTCCCGCAGGGCGAAGCAAGACCAGTGTCACGCCAAGCCGCAAAGCCGCCAGGCAAACCAGAACCTAACAGAACCGGGGTCTCTTCGCCTTTCTTTGCGTCTTTGCGCCTTTGCGTGAGATGCATTTCCCGCTGCGCGAAGCAAGGCCAATGTCACGCCAAGCCGCAAAGCCGCCAAGCAAACCAGAACCCAACAGGACCGGAGTCTCTTTGCCTTTCTTTGCCCCTTTGCGTGCCCCCCCTACTTGCGTTCGTTGATCTGATAGCCGGCCGGCAACTGGAACAGATACGGCGCCGGTTCGGAGCGGTTGATATTGGTGAGGCGGAATATCTCGTCGCCTTGGCGCGGGTCACTATGCTTCGTCATCACCGTCAGCTTCAACTCGGCCGAATACCAGGACTCACCGACCACCTGAATCGCGCGGTCGTTGCCGATCTCCCCTGCCGGAATCGTCATCGTATGCCGCGTGCCATCCGCCTGCACCCCTTCGATCGTCTGCTTGCCAATCGACTCGCCGGCGCCGGCGGTCATGATGGCCTGCTTCTTCGCCAAACCGCTTGCCGTCGCTGAAAGCGTCTCGGCGTGCATCTTGGCCTCCGCCATCACCTTGGCTTCGAGCGGACTTCCCGCCGCCGTCGATTCCGTGCTTCCGTTGTGGATGAAGACCTTGGTCTCGTTCGGCCCGTCACTGGTGGTGGTGAAGGTGAATGACGTGGCTCCAGTGGATGACGTCACCGTGTTGGTCCGGTTCATCGTATACGTCCCCGCCGCCATGCTGAGCTTGCTGCCGGTCATGGTTCTGGTGTTCAGGATGTAGGTGACGTTGGCCACCGGGTCCGTGATCGTGATGCTCTCGGGAGTTTCGCGGCGCGTGCGGCCCTCGCTATCGCGATAGACGGTGGTCTTGTTCTCGCGGTGGATGCGCGTGCCATCGGCCAGCACCTGCGTGGTCTCGTTGACCTCCTCGCCGGAGTAGGGCGCGCCCTTCACGGTGGCACCCTTTACGGCGCCCACCACCTTGATGGTCTGGAAGCCCTGGCCGCCGGTGACTGCCACCTCACCCTGCCCGAAGGCGGAACCGGTGATCAGCGCCGCGGCGCCTAGTGTTGTGAAAGCGGTGGTGACGAACTTATTCATTGCGTTTCTCCTTGTTCTGGATGGTTCGGATTTCTAATGCTGCGGAACTGGATTGCAGCAGGCGGTAGGCGCGAGCGCGCCCGTCGGGCGAAAACACCACATCCGCCTGTACGTCCGTGCCGGGCACGTCTACGCGCACGATCAGGCCGGATTCGAAGGGCTCGTCATCCAGCGCGATGAACTCCTCGGGCTTCGGCGCGGTGCGGCGCGCGCGGCGCGGCGCAGATGCCTCGAGCGTCGGTGGAGGCTCCTGCGCGGAAATGGCTTGAGCCGCAGCCGTCGCCACGGCCGGCACGGTGGTCTGCACCGGATGCGACCGCGGCGTCAGGTAGACGGCGAGCGCCATTCCGGCGGCCAGCGTCACGGCAACCGCCACCCAGCGCTGCGGACGCGGCGGAACTGCCGCCAGCGCGGCCCGTGCGGGGCGCGGAAGCGGCATATCGAGCGACTGCGTCATTGCATCGAGCGACTGCGTCATTGCATCGAGCGACTGCGTCATTGCATCGAGCGACTGCATCAGCGCGCCCACGTGCGCGGCGCGCCCCTCCAGTTCGGCACACAGGCCGTGGCAGGCCGCGCACTCTTTCAGATGGGTTGCGAGCGCCTCGCTTTCCGCGGACGGCAACTCACGGTCGAGCCAGGCGCGCAACGCACCTTCGGGCCGGCAGGGTGTCATAAGGAATCTCCAAAGCGGGCGCGGAATCGCCGCTCGAATTCGGCCTCGGCGCGGGCCAGCAGCGTGCCCACAGACGCCGCGGCAATCGCCAGCGCTTCCGCCAGTTCCCGGTAGGCGAGGCCGCTCGAACGCAACAGCAGCAGTTGCGCATCGCGCGGTTTCAACTCGGCCAGGGTGGCGCGGACCCACTGCGCGCGCTCTTCGGTGAGCAGCGTATCCAGCGGATTCGCAGTGTGAGTGGTGCGCGCCTCTTCCACGCCCGCGGCCTCTTCCCGTCTTCGCCTCCGCGAGTTGACCCGCAGCGCATCGAAGCCGGCATTGGTGGCAACGCGATAAATCCAAGCCGTCGGATCTTCGGCCGCGTGCAACAGCGCGGGGCGCTGCGAAAGCTTGTGGAAGACATCGGCCGCGATCTCCTCGGCGTGCGCGCGGTCGCCGGTCAGCCGCGCCAGCATGGCCGCGATCCGCGCGTAGTGGGCCTGAAACAGCGCCTCCACCCGGATGGCATCGCAGCCAGTCACTGGCACGCTGGTTTCCGCCGGACTCAACGCGATCTCCTCAGGCTGCACACCTGCTAATACGACGTCCACCCCGCGATTGTGACAGGAAACCGCCAAAGTAGGGCGGGCGTTTCCCCCTGCCAACTCCCCGGGCAGTCCGTGCACGCCCCCCTCAGACGCTCTCGCTCACTCTCGCCGCCGCCC
The DNA here is from genome assembly GCA_903876865.1 of uncultured Acidobacteriia bacterium. Lineage (GTDB taxonomy): Bacteria > Acidobacteriota > Terriglobia > Bryobacterales > Bryobacteraceae > Solibacter. The sequence continues at coordinate 2,312 of CAIRBY010000831.1, read as the reverse complement.
GACGCTTCTTCTCGGACCCGTACCGCGCCCGCCAGATCGATGCCCCCAGCACCAGCAGGAAGCACGCCTCCACCAGCACCTTCTCTCCATCCAGAAAATCCGGCACCTCGCCCTTCAGGTTCTGGTCGATCAGCGTGCCGTGAAGGTACATCACCGCCGCCCCGAAATAGGCCGTGTAGTGCAGTTTCTTCCACGTCCTCGATCCCAGTTTCGGCCGAAAATAAGACGTGACCCCCACCAGCGCGAACGCATAAAACGTCAGCGCGCCCAGGATGTTGTAATTGCGCTGCCCCGGCGACGCCAGCGGCCACAACACATCCACAATGTGAAATTTCGCCGTCGCCGAAAACAGCAGAATCGTCGGATGCAGCGCCGCCACCGCGAGCGCGCTGTAGCCCGTCCAGTTGTGGATGCGGAACAGCGGCCACGGCAGTTTGCGGTGCGGCCACTGCTTCACGGAGTTGTAATTGGTGGAGACCAACAGCCCCATCAGAATATTCAGCGTGAGCAGCACCATGGCCGTGAGCCCGGTGAAGGCGGAGAGGTCGACTGCGGACATATCGTTCTAGTGTAGTGCACCCGTTTCCGGCGCCGGCTCGCTTCATTGGCCCGTCACCGCCAGCCACGTGAAGCCCCCAGCCGGAATCGTGACCGTCACCTCGATGCCGAACTGCCGGTCCAGCCTGTATCGCTTGGGCGCGCCGTCGCGTTCCCGCACCGTGGCCGTGTCCGTCAGGCCCGTGTAGTAGAGCGGCAGCCGGATGCGGCGCGTGATGGCTTCGTTCAGCGGATTGTAGACCATCGCCAGCCCCTTCTCCGCCAGGCCCGGATTGGCGTGCAGAATCGCGTCGTAATCGCGCCCGTCCGGACGCCGCACGTGCACGATGTCGGAATCCAATATCGCGCGGTGCCGCTTGTAGAAATCCACCCAACGCTTCACCACCACCCGCGTCGCCTCCGTATCGTACAGGCGCGGACCGCGATAGCACGCCTGCACGCCCGCGCCGAAGTTCTGCGCCAGATGCTGGCCGTAATAATCCAGATGCTCGCTGAGCGGTTCCAGCGTCGCCGCCGCTCCGCCGCCGTGATACTGCACCAGCGGCACGAACATCCAGCCCATGCTCGGAGCCTTCTCCCACGTGCCGTCGTACATATTCTGCCGCGCCAATAGAATCTGCCGCTCCCGGGGCAGAGACCAGTTCACTTCGCGATACCCCATCGCGGTCTTGTTCGCGCCCTCCAGAAAATACCAGTCCGGCACATTGAGATACACGCCGCGCGCGCGGCACCACTGGTAGAACTCGGAGATCGTCTTCCACTGCGTCCACTGCGAGTCCTCCAACCCCTCATGCCCGGGATGCGATTTCGAGGCGCAGGCGTCCCCGGGATAAGAGCCGTCGTGCTCCAGCACGCCCAGGCCGGTCGCGTCGATGAAGCTCTTCAGCTTGCGGAAATACTCCGCGCCCCACCGGCTGCCCAGGCACGGCGAGTTACCGAAGATCGCGCCGCCCGTCTTGCCGGTCGCGGGGTTGATCACCTCGTCCGCGTCGCCCACCTTGCGGCTCGCCAGCAGCGAATAGCCGCCCAGTTCCACACCCTTGGCGCGCCCGTAATCCACCAGCGCCTTGATCTGCGCCGCGTATGCCGCGTCGTCCTTCTCCATCGAGAGGCCGCTGCCGAAGGTCATGATGACCATCTCGAAGCCCACGTTCGCAGCCTGATCGATCGCCAGTTTCACAGCCTCGGGCGTGGCCTGCATCACGTGCATCAGAATCGGATTCTCCAGCGCCCACGGCGCCAGCGTGCGGTACATTCGCCGCTGCGCCAGGCCCTTGCGCTCGCGGTCCGTCCCGTCGTGCACCAGCTCGAAAATGCGGAACGTCTCGAAGCTCCCGCCCGCCGCGATCGTCACATCCGGACCCAGCGGCGGGTAGCAGCGCAGCAGCACCGGACTCTTCAGCAGATAATTCACCTGCGTCGTGTACTGCGGGTCGGGCTCCCAATGCGCCACCAGATTCGCATCCGGGCGCGCGTGCGTCGCGATGAAAGAGTAGTCGCTCTCCACCTGCAGGTTCGGCGTGCGCCACGCCCCCGGCCCCTCCACGATGGATTCGGCTTCCACCACCGCCAGCACCTCGCTCGTGAACGTCGCGAGCCGCACCGCGCGCCCGGTTTCGTTGCGCAGCGTCAGCCATTTCGAGAGCAGCGGAATCCCGTCGTACATTTCGTAGTGCACGAACACCGTGAGGCCCTTCAGCTTTTCGTGTTCGAAGCGCAGCGTCAGCGAGGCGCCCGGCGGCGGCCACGGCTGC
>CAIRBY010000830.1 GCA_903876865.1 uncultured Acidobacteriia bacterium | reverse complement strand
TCGCATCCGTACCCTTGCCAGGAACCGTCGCCGCGGGCGCTGCCGGCGCCACCGGAGCCGGAGCCACTGCCTTGAAGTCCATCCCCGGCAGGCTGCCCGGATTCGGAGCACCGCCCACGCTAGGGGCATCCGGCATATCCGAAGGAGCCGGCGCGCGCAGCCGTTCCCCAAGCGACGTCGCCTGGAACGCCTTCACCGGCGTGACCGGCTTCGACACCGGTTCCGGAGCCGCGGTCTCTTCACCCGCGCCCGGCGTACCCGGCTTCACCGCTGCCGTGGCCGCACCCGCCGCCGCAGCCTTCGCCGCAGCCTGCGCGTCGTTCTGATCCGTGAGCGGCGAAGGGCGCGTACGCAACACCCGCACGCTCTCGCTCGTCGTCTTGTTCGCGGTCTTGTCGCTGACTTCCATCTTGAAGCTGATGTCGGCGCCCGTGGGCGAGTAGACTACGCTTCCATTGCGCAACTGCGCCAGATCCATATCCACGTTCTCGTGCTGATCCCCGTCCGTGATCGAAAGCACGGCCTTGCTCGCATTCCGGATCGCCTCCGAATCGCGGTTCCAACTCAGCAGCAGTTCTCCCGCCGTGCGCTCCACCCGCAGTTGCAGCGGAGATGTATCCTGCGGAGCCGTCACCGTCGTGACCTTCGTCGGATGCCGCAGCACGCCCGGGTACACGAACAATCCCACGATCAGCGCGAGCATCGCCGCTGCGGCCAATATCAACTTCATCCCCTTGCCGCTGCTCGGCACCGGGACCGGTTCCGTCAACACTTCGACGGCGAGCGCCTTCTCTTCCCGCTCGGCCTTCTGCGCCTTCTCCAGCTTCTCGGCGCGCTCTGCTTTTTCGATCTTCTCGGCCTTGCTCGCCTTATCGGCCTTCGCCGGCTTCTCGGGCTTCTCGATCCGGGCCGGCTTCTCTTCCACCGCCGGCGCCGCCGCCTCCACCACCGGAACCGGTGAAACTACTGCTGCCGCTACTACCGCGGCAGCGGGAGCAGCAGGCGGAGCCGCCACCACCGGCGGAGCCAGTGCGATCGGCGTCGCCGTCTCTGCCGCCGTCACGGCCGGAATTGAAATTTCTCGCCTCGAGGCGATCGGCACAATCTGCGCCCGCGCCGGCGCCTTGGGTGCGGCCGCCGCGCCGCTTCTCGCCTCCCCGGGCTCTACGATTTTTCCCGTGCCCAGTTCGCTCGAACGGAACGGGAATTCCAGGTAGCTCGAATCGCCGTTGACCTTTCCGTTCTCCCAGATGAAAATCCCCGCCGTGCTCGCCTTCGTCGCAAACGGACGCACCAGCAGCGCAATCTGATTGGGGTCACGGAAGCGCGCCTGGAACAGGCTCAGATCGTCGCTATCCAGGCTCATCCCCTTGCGCGTGTGGCTGCGGAAGTACCCCGCGATGCCCGCCCCGCCCGCCAGCCGCTTCTCGCGCGCCTGCTCCAGCCGCACCAGGTCCGCCTCGCTCAGCCGGTATAAAGGTCCGCGCGTGTAGTCGCACTCGATCAGTTCATAGTCCGCGATCGATACCGTCGCCGGATTGCCGGGTCTCACCGATCCGATCAGCATCCCGCCAATCTCAGATCCGCGTGATGTCAGCGAGCGGAAATTCTCCACCGCCTCGCGCTCCAGCCTGTCGATCAGGCCAAAGGGAATCTCCACCGACACAGGCTTTTGCGTGACTTCCCACACGTAGAGGGGAGAAGAGGAACCCTGTACTTCGAAACGTTCCGCGCGCACCGTCGACTCGTTCATCGCAATCCTCCGCCGTTTCCACGCCCGGCCATCCAGGCTATAAATAAGGAACGACTTCACGACGATTTTACTCACAACTCTTTCAAAATGTGCACATAATTTATGGTATTTTTTCTTCTATATCCCCTATGCACACATACCTGTTAACCATTGATAACAAGGTTCTTGTTAGTTCCATATCCTTAGTTAGCAATTTGATACTGCCACCATAAAACCTAGCAATTTCGAGAACGTTTACCTATAATTACCCCGAAAATGAATGTACGCAGCTGCCAGCTCTGTGGAAAGCCCCTAAGCCGGCTCCGTGTGGGCGGCGATGGGGATTTCTGCTCCAAGGAACACCGCAACCAATACCGGTTACGGCGCGGCATGGACCGTCTGGTCGAAGTCAACAAGGTGACCAGCCTCATGCGCCGGCGCGAGAACCCGCGCCAGATCTCCGCTGCCCACCTGTTGTGCAACTCCGCCCTCAATCGCCGCGGCTTCTTCACTACCCTCCCCACCCTCTCCGCGCCGCCCGATAACACCCTTGCGCCCCGTCTCCCCGGACCCGCCTCGCCGCAAATCGGCCGCGGCATCGAGCGTGCCTTCCCGCCCTCCGCCGTCCGCATCAATGCCCTCACCTCCCCGCGCCGGGACGTTCCCGCCGCCCTTCGCATCACCGCCCTGGACCAGGCGCCGCGCCTCCTGCGCCGCCAGCGCCCGCTCCCTTCTCAGATCCCGCAGGCATCCATCCTCGCCCTTTCCGGCCACTCCTCCACCGTTCGCGCCCTGCCGCGCGATTTCGGCATGCGCCACCCGGTCCCCGGACGCGTTCTCCTGGGCGAACTACCCGCCGCGCTGCGCGCTCCCTCCTGCCGCAGCGCCCTCACCCTCTCCGACCAGTTGAACCTGCGCCCGGTGCCGCCCGCCGCCGTCAAGGGGAACGCCCTTCGCGTCTCTGTCGCCCTCGGCTTCACCGTGCCCGCCGCCCGCCTCCGCCAGTTCCCGCGCACCGCGGCCGAACCCGTCTCCTTAGTCTGGCCGGACGCCGTACACCAGAGCCTTCCCGCGGCCCGCAACGCCGCCATGCCGCCTCGCCAGGCGCGCATCGCCATCCTCGACCGCGACTTGCAACTCCCGTCCCTCCCCCACCGCGCCCGCACCGCCCGCTTCGTCTTCCCGGGCGCCCTGCCCCCCCGCCCCGGCCGGCCCGCCGCCGGCGCCCTTCCCGATTCCCGACCCGTCGCCATCGCCTGGCGCCCCACCGACCCGCGCTGCGGAGCCATCTCCCTCGTCCCGCCGCCCACCGGCTTTGCCCACACCAACGGCGTGCACCTCTTCGCCCTCTCGGTCGCACCCACCGGCACCAATTCCCTGCCTCACGTGGCCGTGAGAGCCTTCGTTCCCCAGGAACCCGTCGGCTGCCCCACCATCGCCTTTGAAGGCACCGTCATCAGTTCCATCACCGCGCCGCCTCCCGGCGCAGCCGGCCCCGAACCGCCGCCGCAAGCCCAGCCTGAGGCCTCTGCCTCCTCTCCCGCCGTCCGCCTCGAAGAACACTTCGGCGATGGCTGGGAGCAGTGGATGGGTGGTATGGCGGATTGGCTGGTCGATGTCGCAGGCGTACGCACCGGTTCGCTCGCCCTCATGCGGCCAACCATGGAGTTGATCGACTACGAATTTGAGTTTCTGGCCCGCATCGATACCCGCAGCATCACCTGGGTAGCCCGCGCCGCCGGGCTCGACGAATATCAGCGGTGCACCCTCACCGCCCTGCCCGGCAATGAACTCGAGTTCACCCGCGCAGCCATGATTCACGGCCGCGAAGAGCCGGCCGTCACTTCCTCCGTCCGCGTCCCCGGCAAGCCCCGTTCGGCCATGACCGTCCGGATGCAGGTCTCCGGTGATACCTTCACCGTGACCATGGATGGAACCACTGTCGACCAGTGGACGGATGACCGTCTCTCCATTGGCGGCATTGGCTTTCAAGGCGCCCCGCAGGATCGGGCGCGCCTCTACTGGGTCAGGCTCTCCTCAATACAATCGATCGGCAAGGAGTATCAGACAAGATGAGCACCACAGCGATGAGAACCCCCGCAAAGATTCAAAGCCTGCGCGCACAGGAATCCGAGGGCGGCGATAAGAACGCCGGTTCCCAGAGCCATCTGGCTCGGGCCGTGACCCTCCACCTCGGCGGCAAGCGCGAGGAAGCGCTGAAACAGCTTCAGCGCGCGATCGCTGCCAATGAAGCCTCCGCGGAAATCTACCGCGCCATGGGCCACATCCAGTTCGAACTGGGCAGCTTCGAAGATGCGGCCAAGAGCTACCGCATCCTCGTTCAGGTCAAGCCGCAGTATGCCACGGGATGGTTCAACCTCGCCGTCTGCCTGGAACGCGCCGGAATCTGGGAAGACGCCGCCCAGGCCTTCCACCGCGCCTCCACGCTCGAAGTCGGTTACGTCGATGCCCACCTCGGCCTCGGCGTCTGCCACCTGCGCCAGGAAGACCCCAAGAGCGCCCTCTTCAGCTTCGAACGTTGCCTCGAATTGAGCCCCAACTACGAAGAGGCCCTCTTCGGCAAAGCCGTCGCCCTCCAATCCCTCGGCCACCCCGATGAAGCCTCCGCCCTCTACCAGGAGATGCTCCAGCGCAATGCCGATTCCGAAGAGTCGCTCGCCAATCTGATCCTCATCGGCATGGGCAAAGAGGATTTCGACATGGTGCGCGAGTATTCCGAGCACCTCCTCGAACTCCGCCCCGATTCCACCGTCGCCCTCGAAGGCCTCGCCAGCTGGGCCTGCGCCGCCAACGAGCATCCCCTCACCGCCAAGTTCTGCACCCTGCTCGTCAACAGCGTTCCCGGCCACTTCGAAGGCTGGTTCAACCTCGGCCTCGCCCATCAGAAACTCGGCCGCTTCGAAAACGCCGCCGAAGCCTATGAGGAGTGCGTCAAACTGCGCGCCACCTCCTGCGAAGCCTTCACCAATCTCGGCATCGTCCGCGAACAGTTGGGTGACCTCGCCGGAGCCCGCACCGCCTACGAACGCGCCATCAAGGCCGGACCCGAAGCCCTCGCGCCCCTCTGGAACCTCGCCCTCCTGCTCGAACATGCCGGCCAGTTCGAGGACGCCGAACGCTACTACCGCCAGGTCCTCGACCGCGCCCCGAAAGAGGAAGAGGCCCGCTTCCGCATGGGCTTCCTACGCCTCCAGCGCGAAGATTACCGCGGCGCCGCCGAAGCCTTCGAAGGCTGCCTCAAGTACCGCCCGGTCTGGCCCGAAGCCCACGCCAACCTCGCCCTCGCCTATAGCGGCCTCGGCGAACGCGATCACGCCGAACGCCTCTACGAGAAGATCCTCGATACCGACCCCAAGTCCATGGACGCCCTGCGCGGCCTCGCCGCCCTCGCCATCCAGGCCAACGATTTCGATACCGCCCTCGAGTTCCACGTCCGCCTCATCGATCAGGGCGAGCGTTCGCCCGAAGTCCTCTATAACGCCGGACTGATGTATGAGAAGGCCGGGCAACTCGACAAAGCCATCCGCCTCTACCGCGACGCCCTTGCCCAACAGCCCGATATGCCCGAAGCGCTCCTCAACCTCGGCCGCATCCTCGAATCCAATGGCAAGAGCGAAGAGGCCCGCTCCTGCTGGAGCAAGGCCCTCGAAGCCGAACCCGCCCTCGCCCAAGGCTACTTCGGCCCCTCCATCGACTAACCCAATCCGCTCCCAAAACAAAAGCGGGCGGGCGGGAAGGCTTCCAAGCCCTTCCCACCCGCCCGCTTTCTTTTGTGCCAGTAGGACAGGCCTTCCGGCCTGTCCCACTCACTTGGCCTTTTTTTCACCTCGCAGCGAATCCTGCCGCCGTACGCCGCACAAGGCGCCGCAAGGCGCCCCGCCGCAAAAGGCGCCGCAACGCGCCCCTAATTCAACCGCACAATCAGCGCCTGAATCTTATCCCGCTCTTCCTTCGGCGGATTGTTCTTCAACGCCTCGCGCAACTGCTCCAGCGACCGCGTCTTATCACCCTGCTGCGAGTACGCCATGCCCAGGTGGAAGTGATACGTCGATTGGTTCGGCTGCTTCGTCACCAGATCCTTGAAGATCTCGATCGCGTTCTGAGAGAGATTCTTCTTCAGATAAATCCAGCCCAGCGTGTCGGAGATCTCATTCAGGTTCGGGCTCAACTGCTTGGCGCGCTGCGCCTTGGTCAGCGCATCGTCCAGATCCCCGCCGCTTTCCGCCAGCAGGAACGCCAGGTTGTTCAGCACCACCGCATTGTTCGGATCCATCTTCAGCGTAGCTTCGTATACCTGCTTCGCCTCCGGCTTGCGGTTGGAGGAGTCCAAGACCAGCGCCAGCGTGCTCAGCACCACGATGTTGTCCGGCAGGGTCTCGCGCGCCTTCTGTAACGCCTGCACCGCGCCCGCGGCATCGCCCTTGCGCCGGTACGTCTCGCCGATTCGCAGATAGATGTCGCCCACCTCTTTGGTTTTCGGCGTCATCTGCGGAATCACTTTCTGGAACGTCTGGATCGCGAAATCGAACTTGCCCCCGCGCACCGCCGTGTTCCCCATCGCCAGCAGCAGGTCCAGACGGTTCGGCGATTTGTCGCTCTCCTCCTGCAACAGCTTCAGCGCCTGATCCGTCTTGTTCTGCGCCATGCTGGTTTCCACGATTCCCATCAGCCCTCGGGAATTCGCCGGATTCAACTGGTAGGCGCGGCGGAACGCGTCTTCCGCCTCTTTGTACTTGTTCTCCGCCAGATTCACCACGCCCAACTGGAACAGCACGTCCGGAGATCCGGGATTCGTCTTCAGCATCGCGTCCAGCAGCACGCGCGAATCGCCAAACTTCCTCTGCCCCATCAAAGACGCCGATTCGATCAGGCGCGCATTCACATTGCCCTTGTCGATCGCCAGAATCTTTTCCGCCGTCTTCAACGCCGCTTCGAATTCGCTGCGCGATACCTGCAACTGCGCCAGCGCCAGCTGCGCCATCACATAATCGCCGCGCAGATCGATCGCCTTCTGGAACTGCTGCCGCGCCTGTTCGTACTCCCCGCGCGCCGAGTGCGCCCGCCCCAGGTTGTAGTGCGCCACCGGGTTCTCCGGAGCGCGCGCCACCACTGCCTGCAACTCCGCCAGCGCCTTGGCGATATCGCCTTTGTCCAGCAGGAACGTCGCCGAAAGTCCGCGCGCGTCGTTATCGTCGGGAACGTCTTTCAAAATCTGCGCGTTCACCTCCGCCGCCTCGCTGCGCTTGCCTTCGCGCATCAGCACTTCGATCTCGCGCTTCTGGTACGTCAGCTTCTTCTTCGGGTCCTTCGCGATCCCGTCCTTGTACTCGCGGATCGCCGAATCGCCGTCTCCCATGCGCAGGTAGAAATCGCCCACCGTCAAGTACGCCTGATCGTAATCCTTGGCGTGGCTCTTGATCTGGTTCAGCACGCCCACCATCTCCTCGGGCCGCCGCTGCCCGTAATAGTGCATCGCCAGCAGCGTGAGAAAACCGAACTGCTTGGGATTGTTCTGGAATGCCAGCTTCAACATCTGTTCCGCCGGCTCCGGCTTGTTCTGGAACAGCAGCATCCGGTACATCTCGGTGTAGGCGTTCTGATACGTCTTGTCCTTCGCCATCACCCGCCGGTAGATCTGCTCGGATGCGTCGAATTCGCCCTTCGCCGCCAGCGCGCGCGCCAGCTGCATGCTGACACCCTGCTGCTCCGGCTTGATCGAGTCCGCCTTGCGATACTCCGCCACCGCCGTATTCAGGAATTCAATGCCCTCTTCGTTGTGCTTGTTCTTGTACGCCTGCGTCGCCCGCGAGTAATTCAGATCGCCAATCAACCGGTGCGCGTCAAACGAGTTCGGATCGCGCTTCAACAGCTCTTTCGTGAAGCGGTCCGCTTCGTCCGTGAACTGCTTGTCCCCCTTGGCCACCGCCAGGTAGATTTCCGTCAGCTTGATCACCGCGTCCCAGTGATCCGGCGAGTCCAGCGGCAGCAGATCCACCGCATTGCGCAGGGACACCACCGCCCCGCTGATATCGCCCGTCTTCAGATCCACCAGCGCCAGTTTGTAGTGCGCCGGTCCGTATTTGCGGTCGCGCTTCAACGCATTGCGGTACTGAATCGACGCCTCTTTCCAGCGTTCTTTGTCGAAGTACTTGTTGCCACTGTCGTAGTACCGCTTCTTGACCACATTCGGGTCGCGGCTGCACGACGTGAATCCTATCAGAACTGCCAGTATGATCGCGACTAATCGGATGGAGCGCATGAAATCCTCACCAACAACTGATTCTTCTATACTTTATGCTTGTCACGCGAAGGATGCCATCCCCCGACGATTACAATCTGAATCGAAGGTATTATACCAGTACCAGCCCCGCCGCCCGGATATCCCCGGAGGCTAATGGCTCCGCACTGAACCCCTATTGAACCCAGACCAGCGGCACATTCGCGCCGCTCGTGGGACTGCTCACCCCGCCGATCTTCACCGTGATCGGCATCGCGTTGCCATTCAGGTGATTTCCCGGAATCCGGCAGTTGATCTGATACACCCCGATCGCTCCCGGCAGTAAGCCGCTCCAATCCACAATCACCGCCGATTGCGAAATCAGCGGATTGCCGAAGTACAGGTTCACCGGCGCCGTCACCGCCAGCGGACTCGCCGGCGCCGGCAGCCCCGCCGTCACCCGCCCGCCCGTGGTAACGCCCATCCCGGTCACATACAGCGTCAGGTGCTCGTCGCGATTCCCCGGATTGTCCTTGCTCACACGCTTGCCATCGGCGTGGAAAAGCGCCGCCCCCTGTGAATCCACGAACACCGCCGGAGCGTACTTCGCCACCGTCACCGTCACCGAGCCCGATGCCGCCTGCCCCGCAATGTTCCGCACCACCACCGGATATCGCCCCGCCGCCAGCGTCGGCGGCAGTTGCGCGTTGATCTGGTTCGCCGAAGTCGCAATCAGCGAGAGCGGCGTATTGTTCAACGTCACGCACGTCCCGCCCAGCACCGTCGGCAAAGGCGATCCCCCCGCCACCGCGCTCGCGCCCAGGTTGCTCCCGAAAATCGAAATCAGTCCGCCCGGCGCCATGCCGCCCTGAAAATTCGCCGTGTTCACGATCCCGTTCGAAGGCAGGCTCGGCACCGTACCCGTATTCACCGTCAACGGAATTACGCTCATCCCCGATGCCGTCAGCACGAACGCCGTCGTCCCCGCCGAATCCAGCACCATGCTCCGCCCGAAGATATTCACCCGCGCCCCAGCCCGCGCAATCGTCGCCGGACCCTCCAGCGAATTCGCCGTCGCGCTCGTCCGCAGCGTGCTCACGTCCACCACTTCCACCAGCCCCGTATCGGCCGGCGTGGCCCCCGCCGCCGTCACCGGGATGCTGAACCGCGCGTAGCTCGTGCCGCCCACCGCCGTCACCGCCGCCACCGGCCGCCCCGTCGCCACCGGACCGCCCGGAGAAGGCAATCCCCCGCCCCCCACCGCGCCCGTTCCCAATAGCGGATTCGGCGTCAGCGCGCTATCCAGAACCTGGTCGTTCACCAGGTAATACTGCCCGTTCGGCCCCGCCGCGATCGGCCCGTAATACCCCGTGATCGGCGCCGGAATCACGCTCTTCGCCACCACGAAATCGTCCACCGCCGAACTGTACAGATACGCCGTACCGTTGCCCGCCAGGATCAACACCCACAGGCCCTCCGGAGTGGACGCGATGCTCTGCGGCGCCGGCAGCGTCTTCGCCGTCCCGAAAATGCTCGGGTTCAGCGTCCGCGGCGTCACCGAATTCCCCACCACCTTCCACAGCGTGCCGTCCGTCATGATCACCTGCACGCCCCGCTGGCTGCCCGCCAGGTAGGCCGGCGTGATCACCGCCAGCGAACTCCCGAATGGCAGCGGCGGGAACATGATGCGCCCCGTCATCGTGCCCGTCGTCAGGTTCACTACGTCGATGTGCTCCCCGCCTCCGGAGGCCACATATAGCGTGTTCCCGTCGTTCCCGAAGGCCATCGAGCGCGGCAGTTGCCCCACCGCGATCGGCGTCAGAAACGCCCGCTTCTGCATATCGAACACTTCCAGCCGGTTCAGCGCCGGGTTGGAGACATACACCCGCTGCCGCGCCGTATCCGCCAGCATGTCCGCCAGGCCCGTGCTCGTCGCGCCCCAATCCATCGGCAGAATCGAACCCCGCGCCTCCGCGTTGCGCGTATTCTGGAAAATCCGCACCGCCGGGATGATGTTGATCGCTTCGCTCGCCTGAATCAACAGTTGATCCGGCGCCGCCGTCCCCAGCGTCTTCGCCGCCGTCGCATTGAAACTCGCCGTCACATCGCCGCCATAGCTCTTCGCCGTGGCCCGCACCGTCGTCGCGGTGCCCGTCGCGGTCAAAACCTGCGCCGTCACCGTGATCTTCGCCCCGCCCACGTCCCGCACCGCAATCGTCGCCGTGTTCTGCGCCGCCGTCACCCCGCACTGGTCGCTCGCCAGCAGCGCCACGTTCGAATCCGGAATCCCCAGCGGCTGGTTCAGCAGCGTCCCGATCGGCAGCACCATGAATCCCGATTGCGCAATCGCGTACGCCGTCGCCCCGTCGCTCGTGATCACGATCTTCCCGCCCAGATTCTGCTGCAGCTTGATCCCCAGTTGAATCAACATCGTGTCCGGCGTGTTCACCGTCAACTGGCTGGTGTTGGTGGCAGAGGTCGGCACCGTCACCGGCACAATGTTATAAGCCGCCAGCAGGTTCGCCCCGTCCGGCGTGAATACCGCCCCGCCCTGGCTCGTCTGCGTATTGAAATTCGCATTCCCCGGAAATACGTAGGGAGCGTTGGTCGTGTTCTGCTGCGCCAGCACCGAAAGCGTCGCCGTATCGAAGAGAATCGGACCGCTCAGGAACTTCTTCCCGTCCGGCGCTACCGCCAGCACAGACGATATCCCCGGAATCACCCGGCTCGCCAGCACCGTCGATGCCGCTACGTCGAACACGAACACCGTCCGCGATCCGCCCGTCAGGTTCACCCCGATGATCTTGCTCCCGTCCGCCGAGGGCTGCAAGTGGCTCTTGCTCGCGTAATACTCGATCCCGTTCGGCGGCGGCAGCGTTGGCGCAACCGGCGCCGTCACCCCGACCGAAATGCCCTGCGTCTTCTGCGACGTCGGGTCGTACACCATCAGCACTTCCGCCCCCGTGCCCGTGCCCACCGTCGTGATCAGCACCTGCCCGTTGTAGCCCACCGCCACCGCCTGCGGTTTCGCGTCCAACCCCTTGGAAACCGAGGCGAACGTGGCCGAATTCAGGTTGATGATGTCCAGCGCGGAGCCGTCATAGCACGCCACATACAGGAACGCCGCCGCCGAGGTCGGCGTGTTCGGCGAGAGCGCCACCGAAAGCGGCGTCGCCGGCGTGCTGATCGTGTTCGTCAGGCGCGGCGGGCTCACATTGGTGGCATACACCTCCACCGTATTCGATGCCGTATTCACCACATACAGCCGTTTCCGCGCCTCGTCGATCACCAGATCGGCCAGCGGATTGGGATGCTGCACCACCGTGCCGAAGGTCGCGGCAAAGCAAGGCATGGCGCCGAGTACGAACAGCAGGAGCCGTAAGACGGTCATGAGTTTTCCCTACTATAACCCAATAGGGTGTAGGTTAGTTGCTGGTCAATTCTGCCGCCCCTCAGCCAGCCTCTGGACGATCCCGTACCCTGCCCTAATGTGCCCTCTTGAAACCCCGGATTCTGATAGTGGTATAATCAACGCTTATGGAAGCACCTTAACTCGTCCCCCCGCGGGAACGCTCGTTCCCTCGTAAGCCAAACTTGGCCTCGCCCCCGAGGGCGCTGCGCCATACTGATCTAACCAAATCAAAATAAGGAGTTTCCTGATTGAGAAAACTGATTACCAGTGGTATGTTCGTGGTCGGCATGGTATCACTTCCGGTGGCAATGTCGCCCCGGCAGGCTACCGCAACCCCAGCCCCGGATTATCGCAACGATCCCAGACTCGAAACCCTGCGCAATTTCTTCCACAAGGCGGATTGCCCCGCGGAACGCTACGCCGAAGCATTCCTCCAGGCCGCCGATTCCAATTCCCTCGATTGGCGCCTGCTCCCCAGCCTGTCTTTTGTCGAGTCCACCGGTGGCAAAAACGCCCAGCACAACAATATCTTCGGTTGGGATTCCGGCCGCGCACACTTCCCCAGCCCCATCGCCGGCATCCACGCCGTGGGCTACCACCTCTCGCATTCAGACCGGTATCGAGCCAAGAACCTGGACAAAGTCCTGGCCGTCTACAATCCGATTGCCAATTATGGACGGAAGGTGAAGTCCGTCATGCGACAGATTTCACCCTCCGAGTGAGCTTCCTCTCCTATCTACTCTAGGAGCCGCACGCCGATATACAAGCCGCCAAACAACACGACCGACAGGACGAGAACCGCCGCCCAGCGGATATACCGCTCCGTGTTGTTTACTTCCTTTCGGTCATCTTCCCGGATCCGATCTGCGAGGCTATCAAACATGGAATCCTCCTTAAAAGGCCGGTATAAATCCAGGTGCAGTATAAAGATCAGGCCCAATTCGCCTGAGCAGATTGTAGTCCGAAAAAGGTAAAAAACTCCACATATCTTTTACCTATTTTCGGACTACCCGTCCGTAACCCTACTTCGACACGGGGACCACCAGGTCGGGTTCGCGCCCGATCACCCCGCTCTTCGCCTGAACAATATCCACGGCTTGCACCGAAAGTGTCCGCCCCAGCACATTGTCCAGCGCCGTACGCGCCTTGATGTATTGGCTGCGCGCTTCCACTTCCGCCAGCTCGCGCGTCGTCGTGTCGCGCTGCACCTGCACCACCGTGAACAGGCTCGAGGAACCCAATTCGTACTTGCGCTTTTCCCCGGTCAGCGTCCGCTCCTGTAGCTGTCGCGCCACAATCGCGTTCTCTAACGCCGCCCGCGCCTGCCGCAATGCCGTCTGCGCGTTGATTACATTCAACTTAATGTTGTTCTGCAGCTGCTTGTCCTGGATCTGCGCCTGCCGGTAATTCAGCTCGTCCGTGATCAGATCCGCCTGATTCGCCCGGTTCCGCAGCGGCACCGTCAAAGAGATGCCCGCGTTGTAATTCGGGAAATTGCGGCTGAACAACTGGTTCAGCATGGTCCCATACCCACCCAGGAAGAAGCCGTTCACGTCCGCCGGAGTGCGTTGACGGTACCCCACGGTCTGCCCGCTCACCGTGATCGGCACCAGTTGATTGTTCACGCTCCCGGCCAACCCGCTGTTGGAAAGTCCCGCCGTCACGCTCAACGTCGGCAGCAGATTGTTCTTCGTTCCCAGCATGCTGATCCGCGAATCCTCCAGCCCGATCCGGCTCTGTTCCAGTTCCGGACGCTTCTGCAACGCCTCGCTCACCAGATCCTGCACCGGCTGAATCGCGTCCACCGGCGGCACCGCGAAGTGGTCCGTCGGCACAATCCGCGACTCCACCACCAGCGGATTCTGGAAGCCGTTGCGCGTCAGTACGCCCTTCAGGATCATCTCCTGCTGCAGCACCTGAGTCTCCACCGTCACCACGTCCTGCTGGCTCGCCTTCATCTCCGCTTCCGCCTGCACGTTGTCGATCTCCGCCAGCGCGCCCAACTCCACCCGGCGCTTGTTGTCGTTGAACAACTCCGTGTTCAGCGCCAGCGTATGCTGCCGCACCGCCAGGCTCTCGTTGAACGCCACCAGATCCCAATACAGCCCCACCACGTTGTTCACCGTCGCGATCACCTGCTGCTGAAACGTCAGGTCCGCCACGTGCAACTGGTTCTTGGCCACCCGGATCGCGCGCCCGTTCACTTTCTTGCCGAACCCGTTCAGCAGGTTCTGGCTCACCGAGAAGCTCAACGTGCCCTGCGTCACGGGATTGAAATCGTTATTCGGCGAATTCTGCTTGTAACCGAGCGTATTGCTCATCGAAAGCGTCGTGCTCGTTCCCGTCAGGAACCCCTTCTGCACGCCATAATTCACGCTGTTGTAGCTCGTCACCAGGAAGTTCGTCCCCGTGGTGAAGGTGCTCGTCAACGGCGTTGTCTGGTGCTGGAACTGCTGGCCGATGAAGAACGTCGGGTCCAGGTTCGGGATGCTCGACCCCGCCAGCTGCACGTTCAGCCCGCTCAGCACACTCGTCGTGCCGCCCGACCCGCCGGTCGTGGAACCGAGCGAGTTCGCCCCCGCCAGCACGCCCAACGATGCCGAGGAGGGTCCGGCGGAGATGCTGCTCGACACGTTGCGCAGCAATTGCCCGGCGCTCGCGCGCATCAGGTTCGTATCCTGCAATTTCGGCGTCAGCCGCGCATTTTCCAGGTCCAGATTGTTCTCCAGCGCCAGCGCGATCGCATCGCGCAGCGAGAGGTAGATCCGTCCCGCGCGGATCAGACGCTCCATCCGGGGCGAATCCTCAAAACTGATGTTCGCCACCGCCCGCGGCCGGTAATTCCTGGTGATGCTATAGAAGAACCCGGACCCGGTGTATCCCTGCGGCTCCGGGGTCTGCTGCGCAAACACCGGGAGCGAAATCACGAAACAAAGGCCTACGGCAATACTTGATTTAAGTCGCGACATAGAGAAAATGAGACCTCAAGTGACTATTATGGCTTGTCCTTACTCCTATACGTAAGAGAGGACGCGCGAGTTCGCCGTTTCTTAACGTTTCTCCCCCCGTTTCTCCCGCCCCTTTTACACCCGGCCCTCCCCCGCGGCGCTAGACTGGTGGCTGGGAACTATGCGCAAGCTCTTCGCCGCCCTCTGCCTGCTCGCCGGCCTTGCCTGTTGTCTCGCTTGGGCCGCCAACCTCAAACTCTATCTGAAGGATGGCACCTACCACCTCGTCCGCGAATACCAGGTCCAGCCCGACCGCGTCCACTTCTACAGCATCGAACGCTCGGATTGGGAGGATATCCCCCTCGACCTCGTCGATCTCCGCCGCACCGAAACCGAAGCCGGCGAGCGCAAAGCCCAGGTCGAGGCCGACACCAAGGCCATGGCCGAGGAAGAAGCCGCCGAGCGCGAACTCGAACGCGAAAAGCGCCTCATCCCCCGCGACCAGGGCGTCTACTGGCTCAAAGACAAGCAGGCGCAGGTCCTCAAACTCGCCGATTCCACCCTCCACACCGATAAACGCCGCGAAGTCCTCAAGCGCCTCTCCCCTATCCCCATGGTTACCGGGAAGGCAACCCTCGAGATCCCCGGCGCCGCCTCCCCCACCGTCTTCACCGACCCCGAACAGGAGTTCTACATCCAACTCGCCGACCTCGAACGCTTCGGCATCGCCCGCCTCACCCCCAAAGGCGCCATCCGCATCGTCGAGAACGTCACCACCATGCCCGTCACCAACGAGATCGTTGAAGACCAGCAGATGGTGGACATCCTCAAAAAAGAGCTCGATAGCGGCCTCTACAAGATCTGGCCCAAAGAGAAACTCCCCCCGGGCGAGTACGCCATCGTCGAATTCACCGAGGGCAAGCTCAATATCCAGGTCTGGGATTTCGCCATCCGGACCAAATAGCGCCCATGCCCCCGCCCCGCCGCGACCTGCCCCGCACCCACCTGGAACTCGACTTCCCCTCGCCCGCCTTCACCGCCGCGCTCCCCCTCCTGCGCCGCTGCTTCCGCCTCTTCGCCGATCACTTCGGCTTCCTCCTCACCCTCACCCTCGGCATCTACCTCCCCGGCAAACTCGCCATCCAGTTCCTCGCCTACCTCCTCGACATCCCCACCGACGGACTCCCCGCCTACCTCCTGCTCGAAACCGGCGACCTCCTCCTCGGCGCGCTCCTCGTCCCCGCCGTGGTCTATGGCCTTGTCCAGCGCCTCCGCGGCGCCCCCGCCCCCCTCTCCGCTTCCCTCCGCTGGGGACGCCGCCAGTGGCTCCGCACCCTCGGCAACGATCTCCGCGTGGAAGTCACCATCGGCCTCTACCTGCTCCTCTTGATCGTCCCCGGCATCCTCGCCAGCCTCCGCCTCGCCTATGTCGAAGTGATCGTCGCCGTCGAAGCCGATACTCAGCCCGACCCGCTCCTCCGCAGCGCCACCCTCGCCCGCGGACGCCTCTGGCGCATCTTCTGCGTACTCCTCCCCCTCGGCATCCTCAACGGACTGGCGACCTACCTCCTCCTCGACCGGATCCCCGGCATCGCCGCCTCCCGCCCCCTCTTCGCCCTCGCCGAAAGCCTGCTCGCCCTCACCGCCCAACTCGGCACCATCGCCACCCTCCTCATGTACCTCGGCACCCGCCCTTCTTCGCATTCCTGAGCGACAAAACTCGTGGCGCAGGCATTCTTGCCTGCAGCGCCGAGATTCGTCTCGGCGGCCTTTCCCC
>CAIRBY010000829.1 GCA_903876865.1 uncultured Acidobacteriia bacterium | reverse complement strand
GTGCAATCGTCGGTAGTTGTTACAACTTCGGCGCCGCAGCCCCTTCAGACAGTGATCGCGCCCGCGGCCTGCAAGCCGAGTATGAAGATCACCAGCTATGTTGGGAATGCGATCACCTGGAGTTTGCTGAACGTTACCCCCTCGAACAGCTCCCTCACCTGGACCGGTGGCAGCACAATCATCCAGTGCTCCACCACATCGACAGCCGGTTCAACCTGCACGGCCACTGCTGGCAGCAACGTCGCGGCGGGAACAGTCATGACGATCGCCAATACCTCCGGCACGCTTACCGCCGGCGGACTTGGAATCGCCTTCTCGTGTCAGTAATTCGAAAACCATTGCGGGCGGCGATCGCGGTTTAATAGAGGTCGCGCCCCATGCGTAATCTAAGAGCAACCTGGCCGGCTCGCTTCCTCCTTCTTGCCGTGGTGGCGGTGAGCGCGATTGGCCTGTGGCCGGACCTCGCCGCCAGCCGCGTCGATCTGAACGATAACGTCTCGCATTTCGCGCTCATCGAGCGCATCGTGGGCGAGATCGGGCGCGGCGCCAACCCGCTTGACGCGTGGAGCCCCGAGTGGACCTTCGGCTTCCCGGTGCTGCGCACCTATCAGCCGCTGGCGCATCTCCTGGTAGCCGCAATTTTCTTCGCGCTGGGCAAATCCGTCTCACTGATGACCGTGTTCGTCTGGGTCCGTTTTCTGGCGGTGGTACTGCTGCCGGTTTCCTTCTACGCCGCCGCGCGGTTGCTGGACCTGGGACGTCCGGCTGCGCTCGCCGCCGCGGTGATGGCGCCGCTGATCGCCTCCAGCGGGCTCTTCGGCCTCGAGTACGGTAGCTACGTGTGGGCGGGCAACGGCCTGTTTCCCCAGTCCGTCGCGGCCCATCTGTTGCTGCTGGCGCTCGGCTTCGGATGGCGCGCGCTGCGCACCGGGAAAGGCATCGTGCTCGCGGGGAGTCTGCTGGGCCTTACGTGTCTCTCCCACCTGATCTTCGGCTACATGGGCGCACTGAGCCTGTTGCTGGCAGCCGTACTGCCGGATAGGGATGTGCCGCGCGCGGCGCGCTTCGCCCGCACGCTCGGAATCGGCGGGGTGGCATTCGCGCTCTCCGCCTTCCAACTGTTGCCGCTCCTGCTCGATGGCCCCATCACCAATCACAGCCGCTGGGAGCCCGCATGGAAGTGGGATGCCTTTGGCGTGGCCAATACGCTGCGATATCTCTTCACCGGACAACTGCTGGACGCGAACCGTCTGCCGGTGCTCTCTCTGGCCGCGCTCGCCGGAGTCGCCGCCGTTGCCTGGAACCGCTTCCGGCAGGCAGCGTGGACGTGGACTCTGGCATCCACCGGACTCTGGATCGCGTTGCTGTTTGGCCGTAGTTTTTGGGGGCCGGCACTTTCACTGGCAGGCGTCACCGCCGACATGCAATTGCACCGCGTGGCTGCCGGCGCGCAAGTGTTTCTCCTGCTCCTCGCCGCCGTCGCGTTCGGCGAACTCTGGCGGATACTCGGCGCGCGCGGCCGCCAGAAAACCGCCCTCGTGATCGCGCTCGTGCTGCTCGCCCCCGCCATACGGGAGCGCAGCGCGTATCTCGCCAATAACCAGTCCTGGAGCCGCGACAACCTGGCCGCGTATGCCGGCGGCGCCGCCGCGCTCGATGCCACAATCAGCCGCGTCCAGGAATTGGGTGGACGCGTCTATGCGGGGGTGCCCTCCGGATGGGGCGGCCAGAACAAGGTCGGGGCGGTTCCCTTCTTCGCCTTCCTCAGCGTGCGCCAAATCCCCGCGGTGAGTTACCTCTACAACGCCATGGCGCTTACCGCCGAGATCGAACCTCGGATGAACGAGTGGAATCCGGCGCACTACCGCCTGTTCGGGATCCGGAGCGTGGTGACTCCCGCCGGCATTAAGACCGCCCTGCCGCCGTTCTGGAAGCGAGACCAGACCATCGGCCGCTTCGACATTTTCACCATTCCGGAGAGCGGTTACTTCGACGTGGTAGACGCCCCCGCCGCGGTACATACGACCAAACACAATTTCTATGAAGTAAACGAGCGCTGGCTGCAAAGCGACTGGGTCGGATGGCGCCAGCACCTGCTGCTCGATCTCGGCGGACCGGTGCCGGAGAATCTGCGTCTTTGGCCGGAAAATGCACTGCCGGCCCTGCCGGCATTACCCCCTCCGGGCGCAGTGCTCAGCCAGCGCGAAAGCGAGGCGCAAGTGAATGTTGCGCGCCCGTCTTACGTTTTGTACAAAATGACGTGGCATCCCAACTGGCACGCGTGGGTGGATCACATGCCGGTGGCCACCGCCATGCTCTCTCCGGGCTTCATTGGCATTCCGGTCGGGTCCGGGATACACACGGTCGCCGTACGTTACGAGGGCAGCGCCTGGAAGCTGTGGCTGGCACTGTCCGGCATCGGCATCGTGATGCTCGCGGCGTTCCTGCCAGGAAGCGGCCGGGCAGCGTTGCGTATGGCGAAACTCGCAGTTCCGCCGAATGCGTGGCTGCCAGCGGCGGGAGTGCTCCTCCTCGCTCTGCCCGTCGCCATCCCCATGCTCACTTCACGAATGGCACAGGGCGACGACGCGCTCGGTTACCTGCCCCGCCAGGTCGAATTCCACCAGAACCTCGCGCAGGGCACTCTGCTGCCCCGCTGGGCGCCCGATCTGGATCGAGGCGCCGGGCAACCGCTCTTCCTCTTCGTGCCGCCCCTGCTGCACTACATCGCCGAGGGCTGGCACGTAGTCATCCCGGAGATGCAAGCGGCGATCAACCTCGCTGTCGTAACGCTCATCGTGCTCTTGGCCGCCGGGATGTTCCTGCTGGGACGCCTCCACTTCGGCACGGCCGGCGGCTTTCTCTGTGCCGCCGCAGCGCTCTACGCGCCCTATCTATCCATGGATCTCTACGTCCGCGCGGCCTTGAGCGAATTCTCGGCGTTTCCGTTCTGCGCCTTCGCGCTCTACGGTTTCTCGGCATACGCTCGCCACGGACGCCGCCGCCACCTGGCCCTGGGAGCGATCGCCCTGGCCGCCGTGGTGCTCAGCCACTTCATGGTGGCATTCTGCTTCTCACCGCTCCTGCTCGCATTTCTCGTGGTCACGGCCAAACGCCCCACATGGCGAATGCTGGCGGTGGGTCTGCTGCTCGGCATCGGGCTGAGCGCGTGGGTCTGGCTGCCGGTCGTCTTGGAAGGCCGCTATGTGCAACTGGAACGCTCCATGCAGGGAAGCTTCCATTACACGAACCACCTGCTGCAAGCGGGCCAGCTCTTCGATTCCGCCTGGGGCTACGGTACGGCCAAGTCCTTTGGCTTGGGCTGGGGACATCTGCTGCTGGTCGCGTTGGCGTGGACCAGCGCCGTCCACCGGCGCTGGCGACTGCTGTTCACCGCAGCACTCGGCGTCTACTGTCTGCTCACCCTGCAATTCATGGGTTGGGTCTGGGAGTGGCTACCCGTACTGCAACGTATCCAGTTTCCGGGAAGGTTGCTGGGCCCCGCCGCGCTCTGCCTGGCCGCGCTGGCCGCTTCCGCCGCACCGGGCTTGCAGCGCTTTGGCCGCTGGCAGTGGCCCGCTTTCGGCGCGGCGATGGCACTGCTGATCCTGCCGAACTTGACCCACCTCGCACCCCCGGGGTATCAGGACCTCGACGCGCACCTGTGGACTCCCGCCTACCTCGCACAGTCTGGTTTCGAAACCACATCCTCGGGCGAACTCAGGCCTAGTTGGATGCAGATCGTGCCGCCATTCACCAGGGAGAGGCTACGCCTCGTCTCGGGAGAAGGCGAAGTTCATGGTCTGCATACGCGAACCCGTACGCCCGCCACGGCGGAACTGGCGACCGCGTACTTTCCCGGCTGGGAGGTGCGTGTAGATGGCAAGCCTGTCCCGATCCACCCCGCGCAGACGTCCGGCCTGATCCGGTTCGCGCTTTTGTCCGGCGATCACACCGTCTCAACCGAGTGGAAGCGCACCGGACCCAGATGGGCAGGCGAGTGCATCTCGCTCCTGGCACTGCTGGCTCTGGCGGCGATTGCGGTTTCCGCACGGCGGCGATCCGGCACAGTGCTGTCGAAGTGAGCAGCCGCGTCGGACGGCAAAGCGGGCTGTAAACAGAGCACGCCAAGAGGTCTATCGGAATTGTTGGGGGAAGGAAAAGGCGGGAGACAAAAAAAGTGGTTCCAAGTGACCCGATTTCCAGCCCGCTCACCACCGGCATGCACGGCATTGAGCTACGCAATCGAGAGCGCCGGACGTTTCGCCTGTCCACTCCCCGCAGGCTCTATTTCTAAAGCCCCCGGATCAAAGCTTCCAGGCACGCCGCGTGCTGCCTCTCCATCGGGACCGGTTGCTCGTAACGGCTTTTCGCTCGCCCGCAACGGCTACCGCCTCTCGGCGATCTCCATTCCGGGGTCGAAGTTCCCAGCCTGCTACTTCGCTCCGCTTCCGGCTCGGTTCCCGTGCTCGGTCCACCTTTTGGCTCCACTGCCCTGACTCGGTTTGCCGCCGGTCATGGCCGCTTCAACACCGCAGGCCCGTTGCACTTCTTCCGTCCGGTTCAGCCGACCGCGCCCCCTGTCTCCACTCCCCTCCAGGACTGTTATGTCCCTCGGGATCAAAGCGTTCTACAGGGCTTGCTGCCCACTGGTCCGCCTGACGAATCCGCCCGATTTCCTCTCGCTCCCCGCTGCTCGTCCTATTTCTATTCTGAGCACCGGATCATCGTTCCAGGTCCGCTTCGTTTCCGCCGGCTTGCTGTTCCTCAAACCTCTTGGAACCTTCTTCACTATGCTCCCGAAGTGTTTTTTGGTCAATGCTTTTTCGCGATTCTTGAAGCATTTTCCTCAACCTTTATTTGCCTAATAAATCAATCACATAGCGGTACATCCCGGTGCATCTCCTGTGCATAAAACAGAGAAATGGGCTCTTGTTTTTGCGATACTGTAACCAAAAATGCGCAGGCTTGTCATACGGCCGGGAGCCATCGGAGATGTGATCGTTTCGCTGCCCGCAATCGAGGTTTTAGGGGCCGAATACCTGGAAGTCTGGACCTCGCCTCGCACCGTTCCGCTGGTTCGCTTCGCCGCCCGAGTGCGCGCCATCCCGTCCACAGGCCTGGACCTTCTGGGCGTGACCGATCCGCCGCCGCAACTCATCGAGGAACTGCGCGGCTTCGATTCGATCGTCTCCTGGTATGGCGCAAACCGCCCCGAATTCCGCGCTGCGGTCGAAGCCCTCGGACTTCCCTTCACCTTCCTCCCCGCGCTGCCCACCGAAGGCTACGGCATGCACGCCGCTGATTTCTACCTGGAGCAGGTGCGCGCGCTTTCGCGGTCTCCGAGCGACGGCATTCCGCGCATCGCCTGTCCCGCCGGACCGGGAGAGTTCGCCGCCATCCACCCGTTCAGCGGCAGCGCGCGCAAGAACTGGCCGCTGGAGAAGTTCCGCTCCCTCGCCAGCAAACTCGAGCGCAACATGCCCGTACAGTGGCTGGCCGGGGAAGACGATCCGCCGCTTCCCGGTGCGGTTCGCATCGCTGACCTCTACGAACTCGGCTGCTGGCTGGCGCGCGCGCGCCTTTACGTAGGCAACGATTCCGGCATCAGCCACCTCGCGGCGGCCGTGGGTACGCCAGTATTAGCCCTATTTGGTCACACAAACCCGCAGGTTTGGGCCCCGCGCGGACCGCACGTGCGCGTGCTGAAAGTTATCATTGACGGTAGAGATGGACCTTCGTGATGGACGATAGAGGATCGGGTGGCCGCTAAGCTCGAGTTCGGCACGCACAGCACCGGGGAAGTGATCGACCTGCGGCACCTCACCGCACGGGATCTGGATCCGTTGCTCCAGGAGGAATGCGCGGCCTGGCTGCGCCAACTCTCCTGGGACTTCAATATGTCCGCCGACCTGGTGCGCCGCTTCGTGGATATGCGGGCTCTGACCGGCAGCGCGCTGTTGGTGGATGGCGAAGTCGCCGGCTACATGTACTACGTGATCGAAGAGGACAAGGGACTGGTGGGGGATGTTTACGTGCGGGAGAAGTTCCGCAACGTGGAGCGCGAGAACCTGCTGCTCGCGAATGCGCTGGCTCCGATCATGGAAGCACCCGGCGTGCGGCGGATCGAAGCGCAGCTCATGATGCTGCCATACGAGCGAAAAGGACTGGCGCCGCGCCCGGACTGCCTGAGCCTCTTCGAACGTAACTTCATGCGCATCGACCTGACGCGCAACACGCTGGCGAAAGGTCACGTGCGGCGTCCGGTCTACATCGAAAAGTGGAGCGACCATTATCACGATGCCGCGGCGAACCTGATCGCGGCCGCCTATGCGGGACACGTCGATAGCCGCATCAACGATCAGTACCGCACGCCCAACGGGGCGCGGCGGTTCCTCCACAACATCGTGGTCTACCCGGGCTGCGGCAGCTTCAACCGCGCGGCCTCCTACGTGGCGTTCGAAGGGGTCAGCGGCGCACTCTGTGGCATTTCCCTGGCCAGCCAAGTGACGCCTGCCACGGGACACGTCACGCAGATCTGCGTGAGCCCGGCAGTGCGCGGAACTGGCGTCGGACATGAACTGCTGCGGCAGACGTTGGGCACGCTGCGGGGCTTGGGGTGTTCGGCGGCGAGCCTCACGGTCACGGCGTCCAATGACGACGCGGTCGGGCTGTACGAGCGGGTCGGCTTCGAGACGATCCACCGCTTCTGGGCCTACGTGTGGGAAGGGTTCTGAGGGCGCGCTACCCTTCGCGGACTTCGAGCGGCGGGACTTCGAGCACGGATTCCCTGAGCACGGCCAGCGCGGCCTCGGCATCTTCCGCGCCGACCTGCAAACGCATGCCGCGCGTGAGCGGCCAATCCAGCCGGGCCATATTCACGTCGGCCAGGAAGCACTCGATTCCCGCCGAATCCAGGCAGCCCTGCGCGAGCAGAGCCTCCGCCATGTCTCCGAACGTACGTATCGTGACCAACGCTCCCGGATCGTTGCTGGGCATCCAACGATCATACTCTCGCGAAGTGCGAGGGCGCGGTTAATTCACGCCCTGCATCAATTTCACGGTCGGCTTGATCATGATCGCAAGCGCGATGGCGGCTACGATGCTGAACACAGCGACCGAACCGAACAGGGTGGGCAGCGGCATGGAACTGTACATCGACGCAGCCTTCCCGGCCAGCCAGTTGCCGATGCTGATGGAGAGGAACCAGATGCCCATCATGAACCCGCCGGCGCGTGCCGGAGCGAGCTTGCTCATGGCGCTGAGACCGACCGGGCTGAGGCAGAGTTCGCCCATGGTCTGCAGGAAGTAACAGGTGGTAAGCCACCAGACGCCGACCTGCGCACCACCCACAACCATGGCGGCCGCCG
>CAIRBY010000828.1 GCA_903876865.1 uncultured Acidobacteriia bacterium | reverse complement strand
GTTTCCCGAGGGCGTGCCGTACGTGCTGCGCTTCAGCCGCGATGGGGCGAGCCTGCTCGCGGCGGGCGGGCGCACGGTGCAATCCGGCAGGGTCGTCATCTTCGACGTAGCGAGCGGTAAGCGGCTGGCTGTGCTCGGGGAGGAGCGCGATCTGGTGCTGGCGGCCGACCTTAGCGCGGATGGAAAACTCGTGGCCCTGGGCGGTCCCGGCAAAATCGTCAGAGTTTATTCCGTGGCCGATGGGAAGTTGCTCTACGAGTTGAAGAAGCACACGGATTGGATCACGGCGCTCGAGTTCAGTCCGGACGGTTCGCGCCTGGCCACGGGTGACCGCAGCGCCGGTCTGTATCTGTGGGAGGCCGCCTCGGGTGGTACGGTGGGCGCGCTGGCAGATCACAAGGATGCGATCACGTCCGTGAGCTGGCGCGGTGATAGCGCGTTGCTGGCGAGCGCCAGCGAAGACGGACAGATCATCCTCTGGAACGCGGGCGACGGGTTCCCTCTGGCCACCATGGCCAAGGCGCATCTGCCCAAGGCGCTGCCCGGCCAGTATGGCGCGATCCCCGGCGGCGTACTCAGCGTGCAGTTTACCAGCGACGGACGGATCGTGTCCGTGGGGCGCGATTCCGTCATTCGCCTCTGGGGCGCGGACGGCAAGCCCCGCGGGGCGAGCACGGTGGACGATGTGCTCCTGACCAAAGTGGCTGCGTCATTCGATGGCAAGCTCTTCGTAGCGGGCGATTATGCAGGGAAGGTGATGGTGTGGGACGGCGGGAAAGTGATGACGTATCTGCGCGGTGCGCCGCCGCCTCCCCCGGCCGCGAAGCCGGCGTCCGCTCCCGGCAAATAAGCCTACTTGACAATAGTCGTTGACGACGAGTATTATCAATTCGTGGCCGGGAAGATTCAGAAAGAGATTCATCAGAACAAGGCGATCCACCTGCTGGAAGAGGAGGCGACGCTGAATATCATCCGAACGGCCGACCACCTCAACCAGAAATTGATGGATGTACTGAAGCCCTACGGGATTTCCGGCACGCAATACAATGTGCTCCGCATCCTGCGCGGAGCGGGGGAGAGCGGTGCCTCCTGCAAAGACGTCGGTGCCCGAATGGTGACGCGCGATCCCGATATCACCAGGCTCATGGACCGCCTGGAAAAGCGTGGGATCCTGACGCGGGATCGTGCGAAGGAAGACCGGCGCGTGGTTACGCACCGGTTGACGGAATCCGGGTTCGAACTGGTTAATCAGTTGGATCGTCCGATCGAGACGTTGCATCAAAAGGCAATGCAGGGCTTGAAAGCCGAGCAACTGCGAAGTCTGATCGGGCTTCTGGAAGCGTTACGAACGTGATTTCCAGCACCAATACTTGTTGTCAACGATTACTTTAGAAGGAGACACTAAGAACATGAGTCAAGTCACTTACACAATCGATCCGGCGCACTCCACAGCGGGTTTCAAGGTGCGCCACCTGATGGTTTCCAACGTACGCGGAGAGTTCTCCAGCGTCACCGGCACGGTGGTCTTCGACGCGGAGAATCCCGCCAATTCCTGCGTCAACGCCACGATTGACGCCACCACCATCAACACACGCGACGCGCAGCGCGACGCCCACCTGAAGAGCGCGGATTTCTTCGATGTAGAGAAGTACCCGGCAATCACGTTCGTCTCGACGAAAATCGCAGGCGGAGACGGCGAATATGAGGTCACCGGCGATCTGACCATTCATGGCGTGACGAAGTCGGTGGTGCTC
>CAIRBY010000827.1 GCA_903876865.1 uncultured Acidobacteriia bacterium | reverse complement strand
GGGATCTCGATCATCGTGCCGACGAGGTAGTCGACGGTGACGCCCTGCTCCTCGAAGACCTTGGCGGCGACGTCGCGGACCACCGCCGTCTGGTGATCCAGTTCCTTCTTGGTGCCGACCAGCGGGATCATGATCTCGGGGTGGACCGACTGGCCCTCCTGCTGGACCAGGCAGGCGGCCTCGAGGATCGCGCGGACCTGCATCGCGGTGATCTCGGGGTAGGCGATGCCGAGGCGGCAGCCGCGGTGACCCAGCATGGGGTTGAACTCATGGAGTTCGCCGACGCGCTTGGCGATCTTCTCCGGGGACACGCCGATCTTCTCGCCGAGTTCGCGCATGAGGCTGCTTTCGTGCGGCAGGAATTCATGCAGCGGCGGGTCGAGGAAACGGATGGTGGCGGGCAGGCCCTTCAATTCCTTGAAGATGCCGACGAAGTCTTCGCGCTGGTAGGGGAGGAGCTTGGCGAGGGCCTTCTTCCGGTCTTCGGTGTTTTCCGCGAGGATCATTTCGCGCATCGCGTCGATGCGGTTGCCCTCGAAGAACATGTGCTCGGTGCGGCACAGGCCGATACCGGTCGCGCCGAACGCGACGGCGTTTGCCGTTTGGTCGGGGGAGTCGGCATTCGTGCGGACTTCCATCCGGGTGGCCTTCGAGCACCAGGTCATGAGCTGGGCGAAGTACTGATACGTGCGGCTTTCCTTGGCCGTGAGGGATTTTTCCACCAGCACCTGGACGATTTCGGAGGCGGCGGTTTTGAGTTCGCCGGCGTAAACTTCACCGAGCGTGCCGTCGATGGAGAGGTAATCGCCTTCTTTGAACACCTGGCCGTCCACCGTGAGGGTTTTGGCACCGTAATCCACCTGGAGGGCGGCGGCACCGCAGACGCAGACCTTGCCCATCTGACGGGCCACGAGGGCGGCGTGGGAGCTAACCCCGCCGCGGGCGGTGAGGATGCCTTCGGCCGCGATCATGCCGCGCAGATCTTCGGGCGAAGTTTCGACGCGCACCAACAGGACTTTTTCCTTGTTGTGGGCGGCGATGACGGCGCGGTCGGCGTTGAAGTAGATGCGGCCGGTGGCGGCGCCGGGACCCGCGGGCAGGCCCTTGGCGATGACCTTGGCGCCTTTGACGGCGGCGCGGTCAAACACGGGGGCGAGGACCTGGTCCAACTGTTCGGCGGGCACGCGCATGACGGCGGTTTCCCAGTCGATGAGCTTTTCCTTGACCATTTCGCAGGCGATGCGGACGGCGGCGAGGCCGGTGCGTTTGCCATTGCGGGTCTGGAGCATGAAGAGTTGCCCATCTTCGATGGTGAACTCGAAATCCTGCATGTCCTTGAAATGGCTTTCGAGGGTCTGCCGAACATCCGCGAGTTCCGCGAAGGCTTTGGGCTGTTGGGCCTGGAGCTTGGCGACGGGTTCCGGGGTGCGCACACCGGCCACGACGTCTTCGCCCTGGGCGTTCATCAGGAATTCGCCGTAGAACACTTTTTCGCCGGAAGCGGGGTCGCGGGTGAAGGCGACGCCGG
>CAIRBY010000826.1 GCA_903876865.1 uncultured Acidobacteriia bacterium | reverse complement strand
GATGTGGCGGCGAGGATGGTGCCCTGGAAGACGGAGTTGGTTCCGAGGGTGGCGGAACTGCCGACCTGCCAGAAGATGTTGGCGGCGCTGGCTCCACCGGCGAGAATGACCTGACGGCCGGAGGTGGTGGTGAGGGTGGAGGCGATCTGGAAGATCCAGACGGCATTGGGGTTGCCTTGGGCATCGAGGGTGAGGTCGCCGGAGGAGATGGCGAGGGAGGAGGTGGACTTGTAGAGTCCGGGAGGGAGGGTCTGTCCGCCGAGGTTTCCGGCGACGAGGATGGGGGCGACGGAGCGATTGGCGGCGTCGTTGAAGGCGGTGGTGAGATCGGCTTGGGCCTGGGCGGCGACGGGGCCACCGGCGTAGAGGGTGCCGTTGATGGTGACGGCTGGAGTTCCGGGGACGAAGGATGTACCGGGGAAGGTCCCGATATTGCCGGTGATGGCGCCACCTCCGGTGACGGTGACGGTGGTAGCGGCCAGGGCGGCGAAGGTCGAGGTCGAGTCGAGGTTTACGGGCGCCTGTTGGGCGGCGGCGGTAAAGGCCGAGAGGCAAAGGCCAACGGTCAGGGAGAGATTGACAGCACGGAGCAGTTTCATGAGTTCACCGATTCCGTCGACCGGGTGGCCCTTACGAGGCGTCGGGCGACTACTGGTGTAGTGCACGGGGGGGGCCAGTGGTGGATTGCGCTCTATTGGGGGTTGGGGAGGTGGGAGGGAATGGAGATAGGCGGCGGGGGCGTCGGGGCACGGAGTGCAGGGATTGCACAAAGGGGAGGGCGGGGAAAGGCCAGATTAGCCGACAGGCCACGGAAAACGATGGCCTGTCCTACTTGTGGAAGAGGGATCTGAGGCGGTCGAGGAGGGTAGGTTTGGGGGCGTCGGGGGGGGCGGTGGCGACGGGGAGGGGCGAGGGGGCCTGGGCGGTGGGTGGGGGGAGAGGGGCTTCGCAGGGGCGTTCGGAGGAGAAGCGGACGGTCTGGCCGAGCAGGGCGTATTCGCGGCGGACGCGCTGGCCGTCCTTCTTTTCCATGCAGACGGAGAAGCCGGGGTTGGAACTGACGACGCCTTTGGTGGTGAGTTCGACGTCTTTGACGAGGACGGGGGAGAAGCCTTTGAGATTGCGCTCGATGTAGCCGGTTTCGTAGCGGTGGCGGCGGAGGCTCCAGGTGAAGACGCGGAAGCTATCGAAATCCCAGGGTTGTTTGCTATCGGCGGTGGTGGTCCAGAGCCAGATGGGCTTTTTGAGGTCGGAATCCTGAATACTGCCGAGGGCGAAGTAGGAGACGATGCGGCGGCCTTCGGCGTACTGGGCGACATCGTCCGGGATGGCCATGGCGATGAGGCGGGTGAGGACCCAGCCGGATTGACCGGAGGGGGTGCGGATGAGGCTCCAGCCATCGACGCGGGGGGCGAGGGGCGGGGGCGGGGCCTGGGAGGCTTCGGCTTCTACTTCATCGCGCTCGGACTTGGAGAGTTCGAGCCAGTCGGCGGGAGGGGAGGGCGGCTTGGGAAGAGGAGGGGGCGGGGTTTTGGTGGACTTCTCGGCCTCTTTCTTCTTCTTGGCGGCTTTGGGCTTTTTGGGAGCGGGGGGGATGAGGGGCTTGCGGGGCGCGTCCGTGCGGGGGATGACGATGGATTGGAGGAGGTCGAACTTCTCGTTCTCGTTGAGTTGGAGAAAGCTGGGCGAGGAAACGACTGGCTGGGTATGGATGTTGAGGGTGGCGTAGGTAGTGGCGACGCCCTGGGTGGGGAGTTTGGCGGCGCGGGTGGTGAGGTCGCGGAGGGAGGCCATGTCGGTGGCGGCGAGCAACTGGCGTTCATCGGTCCAGCCCTCGATGCCGGAGGGAGTGCGGACGCGGAGGAAGCGGCGGCGGGACTGGAGGATCTCGAGGCGGTCGCCGTGTTTGACGGTGGCGACGGAGGCGGCGTTGAGGGGGATTTCGGCGCGGATCTTGAGGATGGCGGGGCCGACGAAGGCTTCCCCGATGGGTTGAGCGCGGGGTGGTCCCTTGGCGCAGCTAAGCAGCAGGAGGAGGGAGGCTGCGGCGATGACTTTCGATGTGGAAGCTGCGTACACGCGTACTTATGAGTTTACCTTTATGTCTCTTGGGATGTCTCCCGGGATGTGTTTCGCAGCCGTAGCGGAGATCGCGGGTCAGGCGGAGGCGGCGTACTGTTCGAAGAAGTGGGCGAGGGTCATGATGCCCATGTAGTAGTTTTCGAGCTTGTACTTTTCGTTGGGGGAGTGGAGGCCGTCATCGGGGAGGCCGAAGCCCATGAGGATGGTGGGGATGCCGAGGTGGGAAGCGAACTCGCCGACGATGGGGATGGAGCCACCGGAGCGGACGAAGACGGTGGGTTTGCCGAAGATATCGCTGAAGGCGGAGGCGGCGACGCGGATGGCGGGGTGGGCGGGATCGACGACGAGTCCGGGGGAGGAGCTGAGGAGGCGGACTTCGGTGCGGATGCCTTTGGGGGTGTGGAGGCGGACCCATTCGCGGAAGGCGGAGACGACCTCATCGGGGTTCTGGCGGGGGACGAGGCGGAAGCTGACTTTGGCGACGGCTTTGGCGGGGATGACGGTTTTGGCGCCGGCGCCGGTGAAGCCACCGGCGATGCCGTGGACTTCGAAGGTGGGGCGGGACCAGACGCGTTCGAAGACCATGCGGGCGGGTTCGCCGGTGAGTTGGGTAGCGCCGACTTCTTTGGCGAGGAACTCGGCAGGATCGAAGGGGAGGCCTTTCCAACTGGCGATTTCGGCGGGGGCGGGCTCATCGACATCGTTATAGATGCCGGGGAACTGGAGGACGCCATCGGCGTTTTTGGCCTGGGCGAGGAGTTC
>CAIRBY010000825.1 GCA_903876865.1 uncultured Acidobacteriia bacterium | reverse complement strand
CGGCGCGAGACTCAGCGAGGCGAAGGCGCACGATCTTCTGATTATCAGCAGCGATACGACCAAGAGCGAGCGGGCGATGGCGAGCATCGCGAATTCCAAGGCGAGGTTCTGCATGGTGGCGGACCGGTCTCCGGTGGCGGCGCAGACGCTGCTTGAGGCGCCGGTGGGTGCGCCGAAGATCTTCGCGGTGGTGCCCTCGGACGGGGAATCGATTCGCCGGGTCTTTGGTGCCACGGGACCGGCGGCGGAGAAGTACATGAAGGCGAACGTGGAGCGGTTTGGGGCTCTGGAGCATGTGACGGTGGTTTCGACGAAGGGGCCGGTTCCGTTTCGCGAGCAGGTGATTCACGAGATCGACTCGGGAGATCGGGGGAGCCTGTTCGTGCTGGTGGCGCACAATGAAGAGGGCAAGGTGATGGGTCCGGATGGGACGGCGGTGACGTTGAAGGAGATCAACGACGAACTGCGGCGGGTGATGCGCCCCGGGCTGATTTTGTCGTGCCGGACGATGCAGGAGGCGAAGGCGTTTGCGAATTCGCTGGTGACGACGCGGGCACTGGAATTCGACGAAGTCGCCAAGGCCTTGCAGGGGACGCGGACGAAGCTAGCCGGCACCGCCGCACCGAACTACAGCGATTACCTGTTGACGCTGGTGGATGCTTTTGAAGCACCGGCGCAGCAGCGCAAACGAGTGATGGTTGCCGGTGTTGCCGGCAGCCTGTTGCTGGCATTAGTTTCCTACGAATTGGATTGCAGCCATGAGAATGCTCGGACATCAAATCCGTTTTGCAAGTAGCGTCATCAGCGCCGCGCGGCGGCCAATGGATATGGGCGCGAAGCCGCGCGACGCCGCCGCGAAGATCGAACTGGCGAAGGAGTATTCGCGGGTGGTGATGCAGATCGTGGTCTCACTGGTGATGCTGACCACGTGCCTGGTGCTGTGGTCGCATTCACCGAGCCAGGATGTGCAGAAGGCGTGTACCGGATTCATCGGCACGATTGTGGGGTACTGGCTGCGGTAAGGGCAAGGGAAAACAGCGATTCGCCGGACAGGCCACAAACTACGATGGCCTGTCCCACTCAGGCGTGGGCGAGGACGGTGTGGAGGAGGACGGTGGCGCCGGTGGCGCAGTCTTCCCATTTGGTGAGTTCCTTGGGGGAGTGGCTGATGCCGGCGACGCTGGGGACGAAGATCATGCCCATGGGGCCGAGCAGGGACATCATTTGGGCATCGTGACCGGCGCCGCTGGGGAGGCGCTGGGTCTTGAGGGCGAGTTTGGTGCAGACGGTTTCGATGGATTGCTGGACGGCGGGGGTGGCGAGGGCGGGCGGGTGGTGGGCGGCGAGGCGCACGTCGATCTCGGTGCGGGTCTGGGCGGCGATTTCGCGGGCGCGGGCCTGGATCTTCGCGCCGAGGCGGGCGATTTTGGGAGCGGAGAGATCGCGCAGTTCGATCACCATTTTGACGCTGCCGGGGACGATGTTGGGCACGTTGGGGGAGACGTTGAGCTGGCCGACGGTGCCGACCTGGCGGCCGGGTTCGGCGCGGATGGTGTCATCGACGGCGACGGTGAGGTGGCTGGCGGCGACGAGGGCGTCGCGGCGGTCGGGCATGGGGGTGGTGCCGGCGTGGTTGGCGAAGCCGCGGATTTCGACATCGAAGCGGTCGATGCCGACGATGCCTTCGACGACGCCAATGGGAGTGCCGCTCTTTTCTAGCGTGCCGCCCTGCTCGATGTGGAGTTCGAGGTAGCAGGCGAAAGAGCCGGGGGCGCGGCGGGCATCGGCGATGCGATCGGGGTCGCCGCCGATCTTGCGGAGGGCGTCGGATTTCTTGAGGCCGTTCCAGACGAGGTCGAGTTCGCCGGCGTCGAGGTGTCCGGCGACGATGCGGCTGCCGCAGACGCCGTTGTTGAAGGCGAAGCCCTCTTCGTTTTGCCAAACCACGATTTCGAGCGGGCGGCGGGTGGTGAGGCGGGCTTCGTTGAGGGCCTGAATGACTTCGATGGCGGCGAGGGTGCCGAGATCGCCATCGAAATTGCCGCCATTGGGGACGGAATCGGTGTGGGAGCCGAATAAGACGGGCGGGAGGGAGTTGTCGGTTCCGGGGCGGCGGGCGAAGATGTTGCCGGCGGGATCGATGCGGGGGGTGAGGCCGGCATCGCGCATGAGTTGCATGACGTAGGCGCGGCCGGCGATATCGGAATCGGAGTAGGCGACGCGGGAGACGCCATCGGCGAAGGCGCCGCCGGCGGGGCGTCCGAAGACGC
The DNA here is from genome assembly GCA_903876865.1 of uncultured Acidobacteriia bacterium. GTDB lineage: Bacteria > Acidobacteriota > Terriglobia > Bryobacterales > Bryobacteraceae > Solibacter. Next base: position 142 of record CAIRBY010000825.1, on the reverse strand, counting down.
TGAGGGCTTCAAGGTGGGAGCGGAGGCGGCCCGCGTTGATGGTGGGGGCGGCTTGCGCGAAGGCCGCGGGGGCGAAGGCGGGGGCGGCGAGGGCGGCGAGGAAGTGACGGCGGTGCATGGGGGGTAGTGTACTACGAGATGG
>CAIRBY010000824.1 GCA_903876865.1 uncultured Acidobacteriia bacterium | reverse complement strand
GTAACGGCAAGGTGTACGCGGGGCAGAGCACGCCCATGTACCCGTATAGCGGATCTGTGAATTACGGCCTACTGACCAAACTCGCGGCGACCGCTGCCACCGTGGCCGCGCCGCGGCGGGTGGTGGATGCGTTCCGGCGCGCGAATGTGCCGATTGCTCCGCAAGAGATCGTGGTGGTGGAATTGCCGGGCTTTCAACCGGCGGCGGAGATCGATCTGGGCTTGCAGCCTGCCGGCGGCGCACCGTTTGTACTCGGCGGCGTCTCGGTACAGTTCAATGGCCTGGCCGCCCCGATGCTCGCGGTTCGGAATGGCGAGATCGAATGCATCACTCCCGCCGCGCTCGCCGGACAGACTGTGGCGGCAGTGCAGGTACTGAAGCCCGGGGGGCCCTCCGGCATCTTGAATGTGGATGTGGGCGCGAACGGTCCGGCGTTCTACCAGGTGCTGAATGCGGATGGGACGGTGAATACGCCGGGCAACCCGGCGCTGACCGGGTCGACGGTCACGTTGCTGTTCACGGGCGCGAGTCTGCCGGCATCTCCGGCAACGGACGGTTCCATTGTGGGCGCGGGCGCCGCGCCGGTCGCGATGCCGCTGGACGTCCGGTTCTCGACGCAGTTTGCGCAAGTACAGCTATCGATCCCCACGGTGAGCGCGGTGGCGGGTTATGTGGCGGGGATGTATGCGGCGAAGGTGCAAGTGCCGCAGATCACGGGCACGATGACCGTGACCATGTTTGCGGGGTACCCGATCGTGTTTCCTTACCCTACGGTCTATCCGACGATTGCGATGACGGCGATCACGGGGAGCGTGGTGATTTCGGCGGCGGGGATAGTGAACGCGGCGAGTTATGCGGGCGGCGCGGTGGCGCCGGGAGAGATCGTCGATCTCTTCGGAGCGGGGCTGGGGCCGGAGACGCTCGCGACCCTGCAATTGGACTATCTGGGGCATGTCTCCACGGCGCTGGCCGGGACAGTGGTGCTGTTCGATGGCGTGGCGGCGCCGGTACTGTTCACGCAGGCGGGGCAGGTGGGCGCGGTGGTGCCGTATGCGGTGAGCGGGAAGAGCGTGACACAGGTGCAGGTGCTGTATCAGGGCAGCACGTCTAAGACGGTGAGCATGCCGGTGGCGGCGGTGGCTCCGGGGATCTTCACGCTGGACGCTTCGGGGCGCGGCGCGGGCGCGGTGCTGAATCAGAACGGCACGGTGAATTCAGCGGCCAATCCGGCGGCGGTGGGAGAGTACATTTCGATCTTTGCGACGGGCGGGGGGCAGACGACTCCCAGCGGAGTGGACGGGAAGCCAGCGGACTCTCCGGCGCCTGTCCCGGTTGCGGCGGTGACGGCGACGGTGGCGGGCGTCAATGCCACGGTGCAGTATGCGGGCGGTGCTCCGGGGCTGGTAGCGGGCGTAGTGCAGGTGAACGTGCAGGTGCCGCAGGGCGTGACGCCGGGCAGCGCGGTGGCGGTGGTGGTGACGATGGGCGGGCGGAGCACGCAGGCGAATGTGACGGTCGCGGTGCGGTAGAATGCGCCATGGTTGCACTCATGGGCGCAGTTGGCTGGCGGATTCTCCTGTTTTCCGCGGTAGCGGTTTCCCTCACCGCTGGTTCGCGGCAAGCCGGCCTGGACCGCGACTTACTCGAAGTTACGATCCCGCAGTTAGAGAAGCTGTATGTCACGCATAAGTACAGCGTGATGGAAGTGGTGCAGTGGCACCTGGCGCGAATCGCAAAGTATAACGGCGTCTACAAAGCAGTGCAAACCGTAGACGCGAAGGGCGCGCTGGCCACTGCTGCCGCGGAAGACGCGGCGGCGAAGAAGGGCGGGGCTGGATTCGTGCGCGGTCCGCTCTGGGGAGTACCCGTCGTGATCAAAGCCAATACCTGCATTCAGGGCCTGATCACGAGCGACGGATGGAAGGGCTTTCTGATCCCGGGACATGAATTCCTGGCCACGCGAGACGCCACCGTGACGGCGAAACTGCGCGCGGCAGGCGCGGTGATTCTGGGGCAGACGAATATGCCGGACTTCGCGGCGAGCGATACGAATCGGAGCACGGCATTCGGACGGACGGGCAACGCCTACGACGTGCGCTACAGCCCGGGCGGCTCTTCGGGCGGCACGGTGACGGCGGTGACGGCGAACTTCGCAGTGCTGGGCACGGGCACGGATACGGCGAACTCCATCCGCATGCCGGCAGCGACGAGCGCGGTGGTGGGAGTGCTGCCGACGCGCGGACTGGTGAGCATCGCAGGGATCGCACCGCTGGACTGGCTGCGCGACAATACGGGCCCGATTGCGCGCACGGTGACGGACGCGGCGATTGCGCTGGGCGTGATGGCGGGCGAGGATCCGTTGGACTTTCGCACGGCGGGCGCGGCGGCGAAGGCGGAGGCGGGACCGTATACG
>CAIRBY010000823.1 GCA_903876865.1 uncultured Acidobacteriia bacterium | reverse complement strand
GGACCGATCCGCCCGGAATCAGGCGCACCACGGGCGACGCCACCAACAGGTGACGCACGTCCACGATGCCTTCATCCAGGGTGACGAAGGTGGTGCCATCCGCATCTTCCACATCCACGTCGAATACGGTGCCGCGCACAGAGATCAAAGCGGTCGGCGTGGTCACATTGTTCGGATTCGGCACACCCGGCAGGTGCTGAATGTACACCTTCACCTTGCCCAGCCACACGTTCAGCAGGTCGCCGACACCGAAGGTCTTGCGGTAGGTGAGTTGCGTGTTCGGGAAGACTTCAAACGTGCTGCCATCGGAAACCTGGAACTTCGCGTATCCATCGGAGCCGGTCTTGATCACCTGCTGCTGATGCACGCTTCCGCACTGCGACAGCGATTCGCGATACCCGGAAGCATCGCGCAGCTTGGAGACGTCGCCGGATTGCAGCAGCACCACTGCGTCCGTAGAGATCTGCGGAGCGGGGCATTGCGCGCGCAACGGCACGTGCAGGCACACCACCAGCGCAGCCGCCATTGGCAGCGTGTGCAAGGTCCGCGAAGATGAAATACGCCGCAGCATAATCAGACGCTAGAAACAGTCTAGCACTAAACCTGCTGAGCAAATCAGGGACCGGGATTACAATGGCTGGCAAATTGCTTTGATTTCAGTACCTTGATCCCCGCAGCCGGTCGATGAGTAGGGTAGAATGGAGTTCGATAGTGTGTCATAAGGAAACACTCCGGGATACAGTACGCGCCATTACGCTGGTGCTCGCACTCGCTTGCCTGGGTTCCGCGCAATCGCCGTCCCAGTCTCCGGCCCAGTCTCCGGCATGGCGAAAAGTGGGCTCGAGCGCCGTCGATCTGCTGCTTGCGTCGCCCGCCACCGGCGCGGTGGATCACGTCTGGTTCTCTCCCAACGGCGGCACACTCTACGCACGTACCCGGAGCGGCAAAGTCTTTGAAACCTCGGATTACGAGGTCTGGCAGTCCAGCGCCACTACGGCGGAACCGCTGCCGCAGACTGCCCCGGCGCTGGCCCGTATCCCCGAAGCGGGGGCGCACGTTACCGGCGGCGGCTTTGGACGCGTGTTCGCTCTCGGCAACCAACTCTACCGGTCTACCGATGGCGGCATTACCTGGAACAACCTCACCGCCTTCAAGACGGATTCCGTGATTGGCCTCGGCCAGCGCAGCGTGGCCGTACCCCCGCCCGGTTCGACCCTGAACCTGGATCAACTGGTGGTGGCCAATCAGTTTGGCGTCTGGCGCTCGCTCGATGGCGGCCTCTCCTGGAGCGGTCTCAACGAATTGCTTCCCAATCTGCCCGTGACGCGCATTCTGGCGACTCCCACCGGTACGGCAGGCACCCGCGTCGAAGTCGAAGGCATGGGCGCGATGGAACTGCCCCCCGGCGCCTCGGTGTGGCAGCCCGTGCAGGACGCGGCCACTTCCTCCGACGCCGTGCGGATGCGCTTCTACTCGTCCCGCATCGGTTCCGAAGTGCGCTCCCTGGCGCAGGCGGAGAATGTGATCTACCTCGGCACGGCGGATGGCCGGATCTTCCTCTCCCGCGATGGCGGCAGCAGCTTCCTGCAGACGGCCACGGACCGGGCAACCGGCCCGGTGGAGCGGATTTTCGTTGACCCCACCCGCCCCGACGTCGCTTTGGCGGCGCTGGGCGGCCCCAATGCTCCCCACGTGTTGCGCACCACCAACGGCGGCGCCTTCTGGGACGCTCTGGATTCCAATCTGCCCAATGTGGCCGTCCACGGCATCACCGGGGAACGGGCCGCGAGCGCGGTCTATATCGCCACCGATCTGGGCGTGTTTTATGCGCGCGCCGAGTTGGATGCGGCCGGCAGCGCCACCGTCAACTGGATCGGCCTTTCCGAATCTCTGCCCGCCGTGCCGGCCACGGATGTTCGCCTCGACCCCGCCGGCATTCAACTCTACGCGGCCCTCGAAGGTTACGGCGTTTACGCCGCGGCCGCGCCACACCGCCTCTTGAGCCTGCGCGTGGTCAACGCCGCCGATTTCAGCACCCGTGCCGCCGCTCCGGGCTCTCTGCTGAGTGTGGTCGGCGCCCGCGTCAGTTCGGTGCGCGGAGGCAATCTCGAATACCCGGTACTCGCCGCCGCCGATGACGCTTCGCAGATTCAGGTTCCCTTCGACGCGACCGGGCCCAACGTGACCCTTGCGCTCGCCACCGGCACCGGCAATGTGCGTTTCGGCATCACGGTGCAGCCCGTCTCCCCCGCCATCTTCGTGGCCCGCGACGGCGCGCCCATGCTTCAGGATGCCGAAAGCGGCCTCCTCCTCGATGCCCGTAAGGCTGCTCATCCGGGCACGCGCCTGCTGGTCTTCGCGACCGGACTCGGCCGCGTTTCTCCGCAGTGGCCCACCCGCCTCCCCGCTCCCGTGGAGAATCCTCCCGTGGTGGCGGCGAGCGTCCGCGCGTTTCTGAACGGGGCGCCGGTCGCTGTGACCCGCGCCACCCTCGCCGGTGGTTACATCGGCTTCTACGTGGTCGAGTTGCAACTCCCCACCTTGAACAACTCCGGCCCGGCGGAACTCTATCTGACCGCTGACGGCGTCGAGAGCAACCGAGTTCAGCTCGTCATCGAGCAGTAGTTCGCCTACTCCACAGTGAGGGCGTTTCCCTCTCACGCGTGAGTTGTTTTCCCCTCCATCCCCGCGCCTGCCCTATAATGAAGTTCCCGCATGCCTACCGATTGGTCGCCGTTGTGGCTCAGCCTTCGTGTTGCCGCTCTCGGCACTGCCGGCGCGCTCCTCCCCGGCCTCTGGCTCGCGCACTTGCTCACCACCCGCCCCGCCACCCGCCGCGTGCTGCTGACGCTGCTTTCGCTGCTGCTGGCAACGCCTGTCCTCATCCTCGTGTTCCTGCTGCGCCGCGCCGCCTGGAACTGGCAACTCGCCTCCGCAGCCGGCATACTGACGGCCCTGCCGCTGGTGGCGCGCGGAGCCTTCTCCGCATGGCAGGCCCTCGACCGCCCGTACGCCGCCGCCGCGCGCAGCCTGGGGAATTCCGAGACGCGCATTTTCCTGCGCGTTCTGCTCCCGCTCAGTTGGCGCGCCCTGCTGGCTTCGATCGCGCTCGCCTCCCTGCGCGTGCTGGTGGAGTGGAATCTTGTGAGGGCGCTGTGACCTCGGCCCGCCTCACCGCTCCGCCCCTCGATCTGGAACTGCCGCTGCCCGCGGGCATCACGGCGCTCTGCGGTCCGCCCGGCGCCGGGAAGACGCGCCTGCTCGAACTGATTGCCGGCTTTGCCGCGCCTGCTTCGGGACGTATCCTCATCGACGACGCCATCGTCTACGACGCTCCCTCCCGGGTCGACCTGCCCCCGCGCCGCCGCCACTGCGCGCTGGTCGCTTCCCGGGATTCGCTCTTCCCTCACATGACCGTGCGCCAGAACCTGATGTTCGCCGCCGGCCGTTGGGCCCGCCTGGAGCGCCACAAGCGCGTCGCCGATATGCTGGAGCGCTTCGAACTTACGGCCGCGCTCGAAGTGCGTCCCCGGGAACTCACGCCCGCGCAGCGCCTGCGCATCGAAGTGGCCCGCGCGCTCCTCGCCGAGACCAGCCTGCTGCTGATCGATGCACGCCCCAGCGTTGAGGAGGGCCTGTTGCGCATTTTACGCGACGCCTTCCCGGGACCGGTGCTGCTGGTCACCAGCGATCTCGATCTCTGCTACAGCGCAGCCGATCAACTCGTGCTCTTCGCCGCGGGGCGCATTCTGCAGCAGGGTCCGGCGCGTCAGGTGATCGAGCACCCGGAGTCGCTTGAAGCTGCCCGCCTCACCGGTATCGCCAACCTCTTCCCCGCCACCATTGCCACGCTCGACCCGGGACGCAATCAGAGCCGACTCGCCTGCGAAGGCTTCACTCTTTCCGGACCCTATTTGAAAGGCCGCCTCAATGGCGATAGCGTGCACGTGGGAATCCGCGCCGAAGATGTGCGTGTGCATGCCGGGGAGATGGAGGCGGATACGAATTACGCTCCGGTCCGCCTGCTGCGCGCGATTGAAAGTACCCGCAGCGTGCGCCTGGAGTTTTCCGGCGGCATCACGGCGGTGGTGTCGCGCGAACAGTTCGCGCG
>CAIRBY010000822.1 GCA_903876865.1 uncultured Acidobacteriia bacterium | reverse complement strand
CGGCGACGGCGACGGCTTTGCAGAGGTCGGCGTCAAAGGCCTGGCGGTTGCCGTGTGGGTCCGAGGTGGAGTATTCGGCTTGTTCGATGTTGATGCCGCAGCGGAGGGTTTGTGTTTGGCGGATGTGAGTGAGGGTTGGGGAGGGGTCGGCTGCGCGGGATTGTGCGCAGCCGAGGAGGAGGGCCAGAGCGAGTACGGGGTAGGATGCGAGGGGTCGCACTACGGGGTCCAGTTGCCGGAGGCTGGGATGCCGGGCGTTGTGTCAGGGCGCGGGTTGAAGTCGGTTGGCAGGGGGTTGGGGATGTTGGCGTCGGTGGGCGTGATCTGGAGTTGCCTGCAGCCGCTGCCGTTGTAGTGGGGGAAGGCGTTGATTTCGGCCTGAGGGATTTTGGCGTAGTCCGCGGGGAGAGTGGGGCGCTTGCCCTGGAGGCGGAGGGTGTCGAAGGCGGAGAGCATATCTCCAACGCCGGGGACTTTGTCGTCGGCGGGGCCGAGGTTGGGCTGATGGAATTTTTCAGAGCCGATCTGGCGGGCACGGGTTTCATCAGGCAGGTCGGCGAGGGGGATCAGACCGAACAACTCGTCAACGGTTTTGATGATGGAGCTGTGCTCAGTGGGGACGTGGGAGATGGCATGGGCGACGGAGTAGGGCGAGATGACGATGGCCGGAATGCGCGGGCCCTGTTCGAGGGGAACGCCAGCGGCATCCCAGGAGCGGACGTGGGGCTGGACGTGGTCGTAAAGGCCGTCTGATTCGTCATAGGCGATGAGGATGGCGCTCTCTTTCCAATAGGGACTGTCGGCGATGGCGTTGATCTCATTGGCGAGGAGAGCTTCACTGATTTGGGAGTCAGAGTAGCCGGGGTGATCGTCGTTGCCGTAGAAGACTTTGGCGAGTTTGGGATTGGGGTCCATGGGCTTGATGCCCTGCAGGTTGCCGTAGCCACCTCGGATATAAAAGACACCGGAGGAGGGAAGGCGCTTGGCTTTTATGTCGGAGAAGAAATCTGTAAGGCCATGGAGATGAGTGGCTGTGATGGGGTTGTTGGCGATGTAGCCGAAGTACTCTGGCGCGTTGTGGTGGGCGACGTAGCCGTCATGGGAGGCGTTGGCGGAGGAGTCGTTTGACTAGTGGTTGTAACCCTGCTGATACCAGCCCCAGTTGATGGCTTTGACGCCGTGGCCGGCGATCTTGTCGATGTCCTGCTGGACGTCGGGGAGATCGAAGGCGGGGTCGTAATCGGCGGCGGTGGTTTTCTTAATGTCGGTGCCCATGAAGGAGAGCGGGAGGGTGGCGAAGGTGAGGTTTTTGGAGATGGTGCTTGCCGTTCCGGTTGCCTGCGGTTGATGGAGGCGATTGGGAATGTCGAGGGGCGATCCCCAATAGGGTGCCGGGTCGCCCACCATGGGAACTACGGCTCCTGCGCCTTTGCCGCCGGTGGATGCAGCTTCAGGGTGGAGCATCCACTGGGTCTCGCCGCCCTGGCCAGCAATCATGGCGATGGCGTTGGGGGTAGAGGGTCCGATGATGGTGTCCATGAAGTGATCGAAGAGGGTGAAGCGGTCCGCGTATTGCCACATGAAGGGGGCAGCGTCGCAGTCGATGTGGCCCATGACGAGTTCGCCGAATTGCTTGCGTTCGAGCGAGGGCGACTTGGAAGGCTTGCCGTCGATGAGCGTTACGCCTTCTTCCGTAAAGGAGTAGGCGGTGTTCTGGGCGACGCCGTTGGCATCGAGTGCGATCTTGCGGGCGAGTCCGGCATGGGAGTGATTGACAGAGGCGATGTCCGCGGGATAGATGGGGACGGTTTTGCCGTTGGCGTCCACGATGGTGTTGGGGATTTTGAAGGGAGTAACGGTGCTGATGGTGCCGTCGGTGTTGACAATTAGCTGTGTGAAGCCAGCGACTTGCGATGGAGAATAGGGACCGTTGGGGCCAGCGTAGAGGCCGTCGGCGCCGGGGTATCCAGCGAAGTAGAAGTCGAAGGAGCGGTTCTCCTGAAAGAGGACGAAGACGTACTTGATGCGGCTGCGCAGGAGGCGGATTTTT
>CAIRBY010000821.1 GCA_903876865.1 uncultured Acidobacteriia bacterium | reverse complement strand
CCTGATACACGGCCGCGTCGGCGGCGGTGAACGTCCCGGGCCGGTTCAACCACAGATCGGCTTTGGGCGGCTTGTCCGCCGCATCGGCGAAGCGGAACTGGTTGAGCAGGTCCACCACCCTGGTCTCCGCCAGCAACCGGATCGCGCGCGCCGAATACTGCGTCTTCGCCTGGGCCAACAGCGGGAAGCGGCCGCGCAATAGCGCCGGGGCGCCCAAACAGACGGCGCGCCTCAGCGCGGATCTGCGGCTGATCTTCTCGCTGATCTGTTCGCTGGACTGGTCGCTGGACTGGTCGCTGGACTGGTCGCTGATCTCTCGCATGAACACCTCCAGAGCACTCCGGGAACTCCCGCCAGTATAGTGCATCGTGGCGCGGAAGCGGCGCCCCGGCGGCGCTCGGCGAAAGAGATGTCCAGAGAGATGCCGCGCTAAATCCTGTTATCATTTTCCCAATGAAGATTGCCTGGTTTCTCACTGCACTCTCTTGCCTGCCCCTGTTTGCGCAGACCGCCGCACCTGGCCCGTTCAAGCCAGGGCGCGACGCCACCCAGGCGGTGGACGAAGAATATACAAAGAAGATCCGTGAATACACCACGGAGCCCTTCTTCAATTCACCATTGACGGATTATCTGCCCGCTTCGAAGACCGTCCCGACGCCCAAGGCTGTGCTCGGCGATGTCGCCGGAGCCCCCAACATCCTGCCCTACTCGCACGAGGTCTACACCTACATGCGCATGCTGGAAAAAGCCAGTCCGCGCGTGAAGGTCTTCAGCATCGGGAAGACCGAAGAGGGCCGTGAGATGATCGCGGTCGCGGTGGCCAGCGAAAAGCTGCTCGCCAATCTCAATGAGAACCGCGCCCGCCTGGAGAAACTGGCGGACCCTCGCAGCATCAAGATGGACGATGCCGAAGCCGACAAACTCGTCGCCGCCTCCACGCCCATCTATTACATCACCGGCACCATCCACTCCTCCGAAACCGGCGCGCCCACGGCCATGATGGAACTCGCCTACCGCCTCGCGGTGGACGAGAGCACCTACATCAAAGCCATCCGCGAAAACGTGATCACCTTGATCACCCCGATCGTGGAAGTGGACGGCCGCGACCGCGCGGTGGATATCTACCGCTGGCACAAAGAGAATCCCGGCAAGCAGTGGCCGAACCTGATCTATTGGGGCCACTATGTGGCGCACGACAACAACCGCGATTCCATGGGCCTCACCCTGCAACTCACCCGCAATGTGCTCAGCACCTTCGTGGGCTGGAAGGCGCAGGTGCTGCACGATCTGCACGAATCCGTGCCCTACCTCTACGACAACACCGTAGGCGATGGCCCCTACAACGCCTGGATCGATCCGATCCTCGCCGACGAGTGGCAGATGATGGGCTGGAACAACGTCTCCGAGATGACCAAGCTCGGCATGCCCGGCGTCTTCACCCACGGCACCTTCGACACCTGGTCGCCCAGCTACCTGATGTTCATCGCCGCCATGCACAACGGCATCAGCCGCCTCTACGAGACCTTCGGCAACGCCGGAGCCGATACCGAAGTGCGCGAACTGCGCCCCAGCGATTACGCCCGCACCTGGTTCAAACAGAATCCGCCGCTGCCCAAGGCAACGTGGTCGCAGCGCAACAACAACAACTATGAACAGACCGGTGTCCTGACCGCGCTCCACTACTTCGCCGGCAACAACAAGCTCTTCCTGCGCAACTTCTACCTGAAGGCCAAGCGCTCCATCGAAAAGCCTCGCACCGAAGGCCCCGCCGCGTATGTCTTCACGGCGGAAGAGGCGCGCCTCGGCGGACAGGCGGACCTGCTCCGCATGCTCCAGGATCAGGGCTGCGAAATCTCCAAAGCCACCGCACCCTTCACCGTGATGATGCCCGCCAAGAAAGCCCCGGCGCGCGGCGGCCGCGGTGGACGCGGCGGCGCAGCCGATGCCGATGCCAGTGGCGACACCGCCGCGGCCAAGCCGGCCGAAAAGCCGAAGCCCGAACCCCGCACCTTCCCTGCGGGCAGCTACATCCTGCGCATGGATCAGCCCTACAGCCGCATCGCCGATACCCTGCTCGACTATCAGTATTGGGCGGCCAACGATCCGCAGAAGAGCATCTACGACGATACCGGCTGGACCTTCGGCGAGCTCGGCAACGTGCAGGTGGCGCGCGTCACGGACGTCAAAGTCCTCGATGTCGCCATGGAGCGCGTGAAGGGTCCCGTACAGGCGCCCGGCGGCGTCGAGAGCACGGGCGAAGTCTTCCTCATCAACCACAACGCCGACAACTCTCTGATCACGCTCCGCTACCGCTTCCCCGCGGCTACGTTCGAAGCGGCCGAGGAGCCCTTCGAAGCGGGCGGCCACAAGTTCAACCGCGGCAGCTTCATTGTCACGAAGGTGGATGCGGGCGCTCTCTCCCGCGCCGGCGCGGAACTGGGCATTCAGGCCTACGCCGTCGCGGAGGCGCCCAAGGTCAAGACCCACGTGGTCAAAGCGGCCAAGGTGGCGCTCATGCACACGTGGCTGAGCACGCAGGCCGAGGGCTGGTGGCGCCTCGAATTCGACCGCCTCAAAATCCCCTACGAGTACATCAGCACGCAGACCGTATCGAAGACCGCGGACCTGCGCTCGAAGTACGACGTGATCGTCTTCGGGCCGGGCGGCGGCCGCGGCAATCCCCAGCAGATCGTCAGCGGCATGCCGATGTACGGCAATCCGCTGCCGTGGAAGGTGACGCAACTCACCCCGAACCTGGGCAAGATCGATGAGACTGACGATATGCGCCCCGGCCTCGGCTGGGACGGTCTCAGCAACCTGCAGGAGTTCGTCCGCAAGGGCGGACTGCTGATCACGGCCAATGACACCACCAACTTCGCCGTCAGCTTCGGCTTCACCCCGGGCGTCAGCATCGGCAACTCGGCGCGGCTCAAAGTGACCGGGTCCGCGCTGCGCTCCAAGATTGTGGATGGCGCCAGCCCGATCCTCTACGGCTACAAAGACAACTTCGCCATCTTCGCTTCCAACCCGCCGATCTTCAGCGTCACCAACATGGTGGGCGGCGGCGGCGGGCGGCGTGGCGGCGCGGATGGAGCCGAACGGCCCACCGGACGCGGCACCGCCGACGATCCCGATCTGCCGCAGGGCCGCACCCCCGTGGAGATCCCCGAGGAGCCGAAAGCCGAAGCGTGGGAAGCCACCCCGGTGACCAACGAGCAGTTGCGCAATCCGGTCAACGTGATTCCCCCCGCGGCGCGTCCGCGCGTGGTCTTACGCTACGCCAACTCCAACGAACTGCTGGTTTCGGGCTTGCTGGATGGCGGCGCGGATCTGGCGCAGCATCCGGCGGTGGTGGATTCGCCCTACGGCTCCGGCCACGTCGTGTTGTTCTCCAACAACCCGATGTGGCGCGCCGAAACCAAGGGCAGCTACTTCCTGGTCTTTAACGCGATCCTGAACTTCGACAACCTGGACGCGGGCCGGAAACTGGCGGAGAAGTAAGATTTACAAATCGGGCGGGTCCGGGTTTGCCCCGGACTCGCCTGCCCACCGCACGCCCTCATTGAAAACAAGCCGCTTACACGATACGCCCGCCCGGCCCCGATAGGCAGTACCACCCCTGCAACCTTTCCCATTTCCTGAACGTCTTTATTAGTGAATAGGCTTTTACGACTTGGCCGCGTGGGTGATTCCGTCATCCGCGGGGCTGGACCGGCGGGCGTCTTCCTCCGAGCGCCCGCCGATTTTTTTGCCTGTTCGGGTTAATCCAACTCAGCCAGCGGCACACAAATATCCGGTGCGCTGGTGCGAAGCATCCCGTCCCTTACTTCACTGACCGCTTCCAACGTGTACACGAACGCGCGTCGCGTACGCGGATGAAGCAACCAGACATTCTTCACGCCGAAGCTGAGATAGTCGTCGATCCGCTCCTGTATCTCGCTCATGCGATCACTGGGAGAGAGGATTTCGACATACAGAAATGGAGGTTCTACGATGATGCCGCCAGCAGGCGGAGGAGCGTCCAGCACCGAAATATCCGGCACGCGGAAACGGGAAGCTTTCACTTGCACCCGCTGTTCCACTACGACGAGGATGCCCCACTGCTTCTCCCGGTTTCAGAGATAGCGGCTCAACAGCATCTGGAGGCGGCTATGATCCCATTCGCCAACATTTCGCTCCAAGAGTTCCCCGTCCAGATAATCGCAATCCGGACGGTAGCTGGTCGCCAGGTATTCACTAAGCGTCACGAAGGTTCCAGTCGGCAAGGCGATGACCTCCTGACTGCCATTGTGGCCTAAATCTACACGCGCCGCAGCAGCATCGCCGAGTTCTTGCTGCCGAACGCAATGCAGTTGGCCACGGCGTGATCGATGTGCAACTTCCGGCCAATATCCGTGATGTAATCCAGATCGCAGTTCGGATCCGGCACTTCCACGTTGATCGTCGGCGGCACCACACCATCGCGCATCGCCAGCAGCGTCGCGGCGATTCCTGCAGCACCGCAAGCGCCCTGAGGATGCCCGATCATGCTCTTCAGCGAGGAGCCTGCCAGCTTCGCGGCATGGTCGCCAAAGGCCAGATGCACGGCGCGGGTCTCGATGCGGTCGTTGAGTTCCGTCGAAGTGCCGTGATAGTGAATGTACTGCACGTCGCTGGGCTGAATCCCGCCCTCGGCGAGCGCCATCCCGATCGCGCGCGCCGGCTCTTCGCCGCACTCTTCCAAGCGCACGCGATGGTACGCTTCGCAGGTGGAACCGTAGCCGGCGATCTCGCCGTAGATGTGCGCGCCGCGCGCCTTGGCCTGCTCCATTTCCTCGAGCACGAAGAACCACGAACCTTCCGCGATCACGAAGCCGTCGCGATCTTTCGAGAACGGACGCGACGCCCGCTGCGGTTCGTTATTCCAGCGCGTGGACATGATGCGCATCAGTTGAAAGCCGCGCAGGATCAGCGGCGCCAGCGGCGAATCCACGCCGCCTGCGACCATCGTATTGATCGAACCGCGCTGAATGTGGTGGTACGCGTACGCGATCGCATCCGTGGACGACGTGCATCCCGTGGAGACAATGTGGCTGAGCCCGCGGAACCCGAAACGCATGGAGACTTCGCTCGCCAGCGTGCCGATGGTCCCGGTGGGAATCGTGTAGACGCTGCACTGCTTGATCAGCCCCGCGTAGAAGAGACGGTACTGCTCTTCCGTGAAATCCTGGCTGCCGCCGCCCGAGCCGACCAGCACGCCGATGCCGCGCAGTTCCTCGCGCGACATGGATTTGACGTCGAGACCCGCATCCTCCACCGCTTCCGCCACGCTCGCCGCAGCCAGCGGCACAGCGCGCGAAACGTGAGGACGGTCTTTCACCTCGACATACTTATGCTCGTCAAATTCGTCGGGAACTTCGCCGGCGACCTGAACCTGATAACCCGATGGGTCGAAGCGCGTGATGCGGCGAACGCCGCTCACGCCGTTTCGCGTGGCTTCCCAAAAGCGTTCCCGCCCGATACCATTCGGGCTGACCGCGCCAATCCCAGTGATGACAACACGACGCATGGATTTACTTTGCCTTTAGTCTTCTGGTCAGTATAGGCTGAATCTTATGAATGCTAGCACGGCGCACCGGCCGGCGAACCCGCTTACGATCTTCCTGGCAGGACTCCAGGCGGGTATGATCGGCATCTGCTGGATGCTGGCATGGCTTGGCGCCAGTGCCGCGGCACAGCGCCGCAGTTTCTGGACCGCCGAAAATCTGATGGCCAGCATCTTTCATGGCGACACGGCCATTCGCCGCGATTTCGGGTTCAGCACCCTCAGCGGACTTGCCCTGTACCTGCTTGTTTACAGCCTGCTGGGCGCCATTTTCGCCTCTGCAATACGCAACCGCTTCACCGGCTTGGGCAGCGTGCTGCTGGGCGTCTTCTTTTCGTTGGGCTGGTATTACCTGTGGTTCCGCGCACTCGGCCAAACCGTGATGCCTCTGGTCTGGCTGCTGCATGCCGAACGGAGTACCGCCTTCGGACATCTCATTTTCGGCGGCCTGATCGCCCGCTTCCCGGCCTACCTGCCCGCCGAAACCCTTCCGCCCCCGACTTCTCCGGCTAGTCCGGAAAACGAGGCCCCGGTGGAACCCGGGGCCGGTTTGGATTAGACAGAACAGGTCGGAGACCTGAGCCACTTACGCGAGCTCCAATTCAATTTTCTTCGCCGCCGCATCGATCTTCGCGATGCGGAAGCTCCGAATCTGTCCGCTGCGCAGCGATTCGCCTTCCGCCGGGCCGCCCGCGCCGCTCTTCCACCGCGCCGCCAACATCGAGGTCAGGGAAGAGAGATCGGCCTTATCCTGCGCCGCCTGCTGCGATTCCTTCGGAGACTCCTGCGCCAGGCGGCAGATTGCGTGCACGCCTTCGCCGAGTTCCACCTTCGCCCGCGAACTGGAGACATCCGTCATCCGTCCCGTGACCACATCGCCTTCCTTGTGTTCGGCGATGTATTCGTCCAGGCTGGTCGGAATCAGCTGCTTCATGCCGAGCCGCAGACGCCGTTTGTCGGTATCCACTTCCAGCACCTGCGCCTTCACCACCTGCCCGACCTTGATCACTTCCTGCGGATGATTGATGCGCTTCTCGGCGCTGATATCGCCGACGTGCACCATGCCTTCCACGCCTTCGGCCACTTGCACGAACGCGCCGAACTTCTGGATGCTGGTGACCGGACCTTCCACCACCGCGCCCACCGGCAGTTTGGCCGCAACGTCGGCCCACGGATCGCCCAGTGCCTGCTTCAAGCCCAGGGAGATGCGGCGATCGCCGGCGTTCACGCCAAGCACCACCACTTCCACCTGATCGCCCGGCTTCACCACATCGGACGGCTTGCGGACCTTCTTGGACCACGACATCTCCGAGAGATGCACCAGGCCTTCGATGCCCTTTTCCAGTTCCACGAAGGCGCCGAACTCCGCCACCCGCGTGACCGTGCCGGTGACCCGCTCGCCCACCTTGAACTTGTCCGCCACCAGATCCCACGGGTGCGGCTGCAGCTGCTTGAGGCCCAGCGAAATGCGCTTCTTCGCCGGATCCACCTTCAGGATCTTCGCCTCAACCTTATCGCCGACCTTCAACACATCGGCAGGCTTGTTGACGCGTCCCCACGAAATATCCGCCACGTGCAGCAGCGCGTCCACGCCGCCGATATCCACGAAGGCGCCGTAATCGGTCAGGCTGCGGATGGTGCCCTGCACCGTCTCGCCTTCCTTCACCTGCGAGTAGCGCTGTTCCTTGTTGACGCGCTCTTCCTCTTCCAGGATCACGCGCCGGTCCACGACCAGATCTTCATCGGCGATATCGAGCTTGATGATGCGGCAGCGAATCTCCTGCCCCACCAGTTTCTCCATCTCCGCCGCATCGCGCGCGCCGCTCCGGGAAGCCGGCATGAAGGCACGCATGCCCACATCCACGCTCACGCCGCCCTTGACCACAGCCGTGATCACGCCGGCAATCGCCGTCTTGTTGGCAAACGCCGCTTCGAGAGAAGACCAATCCTTGGGCCGCTCCACCTTGATCCGCGAAAGCTCGTAGTAGCCATCGGGACCGCGACCTTTGATGGAGACCGGCATTTTATCGCCGGGCTTCACCGTGTCGCCGGTGCTCTGGAAATCAGCAAGAGGAATTGTGCCTTCGGTCTTGAAGCCGATATCGAGGAAGACGGATTCGCCGGTGATAGCGACTACCGTGCCCTCCAGCCCCTTTTTCCCCTGTTCGGTGACCCGATGGGTGTGGGACTGTTCGTATTGCGTGAGAATATCGCCAAATGACTCGTTAGGCTCGTTGGTGGTTGTGGATTCAGGGCCCGTTGGGAGATCCTGATCCAGCATGCTTGGGTTGGACATGGGACGTTACTTAGACATTGTGGCATAATCCCGACTGGGATATCTTGCGTGGGTCAAACTCCATTTTCCCGGTGGCTCCGTCTGGTCCGTCCCCAGGACTTCGTCTGGATTCCCCTCTTCGTCGCGCTCGCCGCCACCAGTGAGATTCTGGACGCCTTCGTGGTGGTGCCGCTGGTCGCACTGGCGCTGGTGCAGGTGCTCGAATCGAAAATTCCCGTACTGGCCTCCAAACGCGGCCGGGCCGCATGGATATTGCTCAAACTGGCCCTGGTCTACCTGCTGATCGCCTACACCAACGGCATCCAGAGCAACTTCTGGCTGCTGCTTCTGCTGCCCGTGGTTTCGGCTGCAACCGTCTCCGGTTTCGCCGGAGCCATCATCTTCACCGCCCTCGCCAGTGGAGCCTACCTCTCTTTTCTGCTGCTGCTGGATTGGGAAAAATTTGTTCTCGAACGGCCGGAAATCGAAAGCCTCATCCAGCGCGTGGTCTTCCTCTTCATGGTTGCCAACCTGACCAATGTGCTGGCCGCAGCCCTCCGCGTGCAGAGCGAAAAGTACCGCCTCGCCGCCGAAAACCTCGCCGAAGCCAATCGCCAGGTGCTGGAAGCGCACGAAGCCGTGCGCCGTTCGGACCGCCTCGCCGCGCTCGGCCAGCTCACCGCCGGACTCGCCCACGAACTGCGCAATCCGCTCGGCACCATCAAAGCATCCTCTGAGATGTTGAACCAGCAGCTCAGCCGTGAAAACGAAGTCGCGCGCGAAGTGGCGGGCTTCATCTCCACCGAAGTCGATCGCACCAACTCGCTCGTTACCCGATTCCTGCAATTCGCGCGCCCGCTGCAACTGCGCCTGGAATCCGCAGACCTCGCGAAAATGCTGGACCGCGCCATCGCCGCCGCGCAACGCGAAGTCCCCGAGATCGTCATCTATAAAAACTACGCGCCCGAGATTCCGCCCTTCCCCATGGATGCGGAATTGATGGAGCGCGTCTTCTACAACCTCGCGCTCAATGCCGCGCAGGCTTCGCCGCCCGGAGCCACCGTCACCGTGAAGACGCGCGCCGAGGGACGCACCGCCGAGATCGCCGTGATCGATCGCGGCGCGGGCATCGACCCCAAACAGATGAAGGATATTTTCAACCCCTTCTTCACCACCAAGCCCGCCGGCGTGGGACTCGGCCTCGCCATCGTCGCCAAGATCGTGGATGAACACGGCGGTAAGATAGCAGTGGAGAGCGAACCCGGCAAAGGCAGCATCTTCTGCGTCTCGCTGCCGGTGGACCTCGCCCCCAAACCCGCCGCCCCGTGAAGCCATGAAGAAACGAATCCTGGTCGTCGAAGATGAAGAGAAGCTCCGGCGCGTGCTGGAACTGCAACTGATGTCGGCGGGCTTCGAAGTGGATAAGGCCGCCAACGCCGAAGAGGCGCTCAAGATCGTCGACCGCGCCGATATGGTGCTCACCGATCTGCGCCTGCCTCGTATGGACGGGCAGCAGTTCCTCGCCCTGATCCGCCGCCAGAATTCGCAGGTGCCCGTCGTCATGATGACCGCGTATGGCTCCGTGGAAACCGCGGTCGAGGCCATGAAGGCCGGTGCCACCGATTTTCTGCTCAAGCCGTTCTCGCTCGATCACCTCATGCAGGTGGTCCACAAGGCGCTCGAAGTGCGCGCCCTGCGCGAGGAAAACCGCCAGCTCAAAGTCGAACTCGGACGCCGCTACGAGTTCGACAACATCATCGGCCGCAGCCCCGCGATGCAGGAGATTTTCGCCGCCATCGAACGCGTCGGCCCCACCCGCGCCACCGTGCTGCTCACCGGCGAGAGCGGCGTGGGCAAGGACCTGATCGCCCGCGCCATTCACTTCCACTCGCCGCGCAAAGACCGCCCGCTGGTGAAGATCAACTGCACCGCGATCCCCGAAAACCTGATGGAGAGCGAACTCTTCGGCTACGAGAAGGGCGCCTTCACCGGCGCCCAGACCACCAAACCCGGCAAGTTCGAACAGGCCGATACCGGCACCGTCTTCCTCGATGAAATCGGCGACGTGCCCGCCGTGATTCAGGTGAAGCTCCTGCGCGTGCTGCAGGAGCGCGAACTCGAACGCCTCGGCAGCAACGTCACCCGCCACATCGATGTGCGCCTCGTCGCCGCCACCAATCAGGATCTGCGCGCCGCCCTCGAACAGGGCACCTTCCGCGAAGATCTCTACTACCGCCTCAACGTGGTGCCGCTCAACATCCCGCCGCTGCGCGAGCGCAAGCAGGACATTCCGTTTCTGGCCAATCACTTCGTCCAGAAGCTCGGCCCCGATACGGGCTGCCGCGTGCAGGCCATCACCGACGCCGGCATGGAAAAGCTGGTGGCCTACCACTGGCCCGGCAATGTCCGCGAGTTGGAAAACGTGATCGAGCGCAGCCTCGTGATGGCAACCGGCAGCGAACTCGATTACGCCGACATCAAACTCGAAAGCGCGCCGCGCCCCCGCGCGCAGGGCGAATCCCACTTCCTCCCCGATGGCCTCAGCCTCGATCAATACGAGCAGGACATCATTAAGGAAGCGCTGCGCCGCGCCGATGGCAACAAGAGCCAGGCCGCGCGCCTCCTCGGCCTCACCCGCAACGCCCTCCGCTACCGCCTCACCCAGATGGGCCTGGAAAGCTAGCTCCCACCGAAAGCAATCCGCGCCGCAACCGCATCACTACTCGGGATTTCGACACAGCTTCCAGATTGTGCCCGCTCGGTAGGGCAGGCGTTTCCGCCTGCCAACTCTTTCGCCCTGCCTGGCAACGCCCGTTGCGAGTTCCACCACTATCACGAAGCCGTAGTCGCGCGCTCCACTCTTCAACCCCTTCCCACCACACCGCTACAATGTGGATAGAGGTCATCACTCATGCTCACCGACCGCCCCTCATACCAAGCGCTCCAAGCCCACTACGCTCAAATCGGCAGCCTCCACCTGCGCGATCTCTTCGCCGCGGACCCCGGTCGCGGCGAACGCCTCAGTGGCGAAGCGGCGGGCCTCTATCTGGACTATTCCAAGCACCGCGTCACCGATGAAACCCTGCGCCTGCTCGTCGCTCTCGCCGAAGACTGCGGACTGCGCGGCAAGATCGACGCCATGTTCCGCGGCGAGCGCATCAACACCACCGAAGATCGCGCGGTACTGCACACGGCGCTGCGCGCGCCCCGCGGCCAATCGCTCTCCGCGACGCTCGTGCCGGAGTCCGGCGAACCCGTCCACGAAGTGCTGGACCGCATGTCTATCTTCGCCGAACTGGTGCGAAACAGAGAGTGGCTCGGCTTCACCTCCAAACCCATTCGCAACATCGTGAACATCGGCATCGGCGGCAGCGACCTCGGCCCTGTCATGGCCTACGAAGCGCTGCGCCACTACAGCAATCGCGAACTCACCTTCCGCTTCGTCTCCAATGTGGACGGCACCGATTTCGCCGAGGCCACGCGCGATCTTCATCCCGAAGAGACGCTCTTCATCGTCGCCTCCAAAACCTTCACCACGCTGGAGACCATGACCAACGCGCAGTCCGCGCGCGAGTGGGTGCTCAATTCTCTGCACGACCCGCTCGCCATCTCGCGCCACTTCGTCGCCGTCTCCACCGCCGCCAAAGAGGTCGCTCAGTTCGGCATCGATACCGACAATATGTTCGGCTTCTGGGATTGGGTCGGCGGCCGCTATTCCATGGATTCCGCCATCGGCCTGGCCACCATGATCGCCATCGGCCCCGCCGCGTTCCGCGAAATGCTCGCCGGCTTCCACGCCATGGACGAGCACTTCCGCACCGCGCCCTTCGCATCCAATCTGCCCGTGCTGATGGGCCTGATCGGCCTCTGGTACAACAACTTCTTCAACGCGCAGACCGTGGCCGTGCTGCCCTACGATCAGTACCTGAAACGCTTCCCCGCCTATCTGCAGCAACTCACCATGGAGAGCAACGGCAAGCGCGTCACGCTCGAGGGCGAGAGCATCACCGGTTACCAGACCAGCGCCATCTACTGGGGCGAACCCGGCACCAATGGGCAGCACTCCTTCTATCAGTTAATCCATCAGGGCACTAAACTCGTGCCCTGCGATTTCATCGGCTTCCGCCAATCGCTCAACCCGCTCGGCGAACATCACGACCTGCTCATGGCCAACGTCTTCGCGCAGAGCAAAGCCCTCGCCTTCGGCCAGGCCGCGCCTCCGGGACAGCCTTACCGCGAGTTCGATGGCAACCGCCCCAGCAACACCATCCTCGCCGAGCGCCTCACGCCCGCGATCCTCGGCGCGCTCATCGCGCTCTACGAGCACTGCGTCTTCACCCAGGGAGCCATCTGGAACATCAACCCCTTCGACCAGTTCGGCGTGCAGTTGGGCAAGGTGCTGGCGCAGGAGATTCTGCCCTCGCTGAAAAAGGGTTCGCCCCTCCCGGCCGACGATAGCTCCACGCTCGCACTGCTGCGCCGCTATCGCGCGGAATAAATCCGGTCCGGCTTCAGAAGCGGGGCTTCAGAACCGGGGCTTCAGAACCGGGTGATGTCGCGCATTTCGAGGATCGGCTTTTCGTAGCCGTCCTTCGCCACGCGCAGCATCGCCCGCCCTAATTGCTCCGTAGTGGTGACCGCGCGCGGGAACAGCGCCTGCAACGCCGGCATCAGCGGACCTAGCACACGGTAGAGCACGCGATACAGCTTCGTCCGCGATTGGATCCCGTGCAACGGCCGGATGAACCCCGGACGGAACAGATGCACGCGGCGGAAGAGCATCTTCAGGAGGTCGTTCTCCGTCTGCCCCTTCACGCGCGCCCACATGATGCGCCCCTGCTCGCTCGAATCCGCGGCTGCGCCGGAAATGTAAAGGAACGCTATGGCCGGGTTTGCTTCCAGGCACGCCCGCGCCGCCGCGATCGTGTAATCGTGCGTCACCAGCCGGTACGCCTCTTCCGTCATGCCGGCTGAAGCCACGCCCAGGCAAAACAGGCACGCATCGATCTCACCGAGTTGCGTTTGGAGGGCGGAGAAATCCTGGAAGTTCGAGTGCACCACTTCGCGCACCTTCGCCTGTCGCGGCCACGTCGCGGAGCGCACCACCGAGAGCACGCTCTCCACCTCCGCATCCAGCAGGCATTCGCGCAGGACACCCTGCCCGATCATGCCGGTCGCGCCGAACAGTAGAATTTTCATGCCGCCCCCCTGCTAGGGATTTACGAGGCCTTGGCTTCCGCGTGGGCCACGTACTCTTCGTACGGACCCTTGAAGTCTTCGATCTTCCCGCCGTCGAAATGCCAGATGCGCGTGGCCACTTCATCGATCAGATCGTGATCGTGAGTCACCAGCAGCACCGTGCCGTCATACTTCTGCAGCGAGAAATTCAACGCGTTGATCGATTCCAGATCGAGGTGGTTCGTAGGTTCGTCCAACACGAGGAAATTCGGCTTCTGCAGCATCAGGCGGCAGAAAATCAGCCGCGCCGATTCGCCTCCGGAGAGCGCCTGCGTCGGCTTCAATGCATCGTCGCCGGAGAACAGCATCTTCCCCAACAGCCCGCGCAACTCTTCCTGCGAAGCCTGCGGATCGAACTGATGCAGCCACTCGATGGTGGTCATCCCCTTGGCAATCGAATCCGTATGGTCCTGCGCGAAATAGCCGACCGCGACTTCGTGGCCCCAAACCACGCTGCCGCTATCGATCGAGAACTCGCGGTCGTGATCGTCCACTTCGCCCGTCGCATTGAAGAGCAGCGATTTCAGCAGCGTGGTCTTTCCGGTTCCGTTGCGGCCCATCAGCGCGATGCGTTCGCCGCGCGCCAGGCTGGCGGTGAAATTGTCCACCACCTTGAGGTCGCCGTACGCCTTGTTGAGGCCCTTGATCTCCAGCGGATGCCGCCCCGACTGCCGCTTCATTTCGAACTTGATGAAGGGGCGCGCGATGTTGCTCCGCGCCAGTTCCGAAGTCTGCAGTCGCTCCACTTCCTTCTTGCGCGAAGTCACCTGGCTCGAACGCGTACCGGCGGAAAACCGCGCGATGAATTCGTTGAGCTGGGCGATCTTCTTTTCCCGCTGCTGGTTCTGCGATTCGATCCGCGAACGGATCTGCGTCTTCGCAAACACCATATCGTCGTAGCCGCCCGTGTACATGATTACGGTCTCGTAATCGATATCCGCCACGTGCGTGCACACGCTGTTGAGGAAGTGGCGATCGTGCGAAATCACGATCAGCACGCCTTCATAGTGCGTGAGGTAATCCTGCAGCCAGTGCACCGAATCCAAATCCAGGTGGTTCGTCGGTTCATCCAGCAGCAACAGCGGCGGGGTTCCGAACAGCGCCTGCGCCAACAGCACGCGGACTTTCTGCCCGCCCTGCAACTCGCTCATCAGGCGTTCGTGCAGCCCCTGATCCACGCCCAACCCGTCCAGCAGCGTCGCCGCGTCGGATTCGGCCGTGTAACCGCCCTCTTCGCCCACCGTGCCTTCGAGTTCGCCGAGACGCATTCCGTCGTCGTCGGTCAACTCGTCGTGAGGTTTGGAGTACAGAATGTCCCGCTCCTGCAGAGCCTTCCACAACGGAGCATTGCCCATGATCACGGTATCGATCACGCGGAACTGGTCGAAAGCAAACTGATCCTGGCGCAATACGCCGAATTTCTTCGGACGCGTGATCGAACCCTTCGTAGGTTCGATATCGCCGGTCAGGATCTTCATTAAGGTTGATTTGCCAGCGCCGTTTGGACCCGTGATCGCGTAGCGCCGCCCGGGTAGGAACGTACAGGTGACGTCCTCAAACAGAATTCTGGCGCCGAAGCGCATGGTGATGTTGTTGATGGAAAGCAAGGATACTCGAATTATACCGCAGCGCCGCCGTTACAATCGGAGTATGGTCAAAGCCGCACTCCTTCTGGTTGTTGTCTCGCTCTGCGCCCGCGCGGAAGTCCACACCATGACGCTCCGCCAGGTGGTGGAGCGGGCCGTGCAACAGAACCCGGACGTCGCCCTCGCGCGCCTTGAAGAAGAGAGCGCCCGCCTCGCCGTCCGCATCGCCCGTGACCCCTTCACGCCCAAGGTGATCGTCGGCAGCGGACTCGCTTACAGCAACGGCTTCCCCATGAGCATCGAGGGTTCGGCGCCCAGCATCGTGCAGGCGCGCGCGTCCCAGTACCTCTTCAACCGCCAGCAGAGCTTCGCCGTCGCGCAGGCGAAAGAGACGGCGCACGGAGCCAGCTTCGAAGTCGGCAGCAAGCGCGATGAAGTGGCCTTCCGCACCGCCGGCTTCTATATCGAAGCCGAGCGCGCCGCCCGCGTCCTCACGCTCGCGCGCAAAGACGCCGAGAGTTTGCAGACGGTGCTCGAAACCATTCGGGCCCAGGTTAAGGAGGGCCACGCCCTGCCCCTGGTCGAAAAACAGGCCGCGCTCCAGGTCGCCCGCGCCCGCCAACTCGCCGAGGCGCTCGAATCCGAACAGGCATCCGCGGAGACCTCGCTCGCCATCGCCGCCGGCTACTCCGCGGACGATCGCGTCCGTCCCGCGCTCCAGGAACGCGTCGCGCCTGCCCTGCCCGCCTCGGAAGACCAGGCGATCCAATCCGCACTTGATACCAATAAGGATCTGCACAAGCTGCAATCCCAAATCACCGCCAAAGGGCTGGAGATGCGCGGGGAGCGCGCCGCCCGCCTGCCGCGCGTCGATCTGGTCGCGCAATACGGCCTCTTCGCCAAGTTCAACAACTACACCGAGTATTTCAACGCCTTCAAGCGCAATAATGGCCAGATCGGCGTCTCATTCCAGGTGCCGGTCTTCATGGGCTCCGGCGTCAATGCGCAATTGGCCCAAACCCAAGCCGAGGTATCGCATTTGCGGGTGGAACTCGGCAACGCCCGGAACCGCATCAGCGCGGACCTGCAGCAGTCGTTCCGGGAGGTAAAAAAGGCGGATCGGTCGGCGGAGGTCGCCCGGTTGGATCTGGAGGTTGCTCGGGAACAACTTTCGGTCGACCTGGCGCAAATGCAGGAGGGGCGCCTCTCTCTGAGGGTGGTGGAAGAGGCGAGGATTGCGGAAAACGCGAAATGGATCGCCTTTTATGATGCGCAGTACGCGCTGGAAAAAGCCCGCTGGAATATCTTACGCCTCACCGGCGACCTTGTGCCGGCCATCCAGAGCATGCCCTGACGGTAAAACGGAAAAAGGGAAACGTCCGAGGACGCCTCCCTTTCATTTAGACCAGTTGTGAAATCAGCGCTGTTACCAGCGAGGCTCGCGCCGGGTACCGCCTCCGCCGCCTCCGCCGCCGCCAGGC
The DNA here is from genome assembly GCA_903876865.1 of uncultured Acidobacteriia bacterium. Lineage (GTDB taxonomy): Bacteria > Acidobacteriota > Terriglobia > Bryobacterales > Bryobacteraceae > Solibacter. The sequence continues at coordinate 719 of CAIRBY010000821.1, read as the reverse complement.
CGACGGCCACCGCCGCCACCCCCGCCGCCGGGACGACCGCCGCCACCGCCGCCGCCAAAGCCTCTGCCACCACCGCCTCCGCCTCCGCCAAATCCGCGGTCGGGTTTCGGACGGGCTTCGTTCACGTTCAGTGCACGTCCGTCCAGTGTGTAGCCATTGAGCGCGGAAATAGCCTGGTCCGCCTCGCCTTCATTCTCCATCTCAACGAACGCAAAACCACGAGAACGTCCAGTCTCGCGATCCGTCATGATCCGGGCGCTGTTTACCTGGCCGTACCGCTCAAAGAGGCTGCGTACACCCTCTTCAGAGGCATTGAAGTCCAGGTTGCCTACGAATATGTTCTTCACCTTAGTCTCCTGTCAATTTGAAAGCGGGGCTTATCGGGGAGGGCACACAAGTGGAAAAGCTCACAGATACACTCGGCCGGATTCGCGAAAGCTTGTCAAACGCGTTTAGAATATAACACGGGTCCGAAAAGGGGGCAAATAAAATCGGCGGAAAAACAGTGACAGGGGATACAAATAAAAAAGCCTCCGGGATGAACCGGAGGCTTTTTCGAATTAAACCGGGCGACGTCCTACTCTCCCACACACTTGCGCGTGCAGTACCATCGGGGCTGAGGAGCTTAACTACCGTGTTCGGGATGGGAACGGGTGGGTCCTCCTCGCTAGGGTCACCCAGAAACTGGCGACAAAATCAAAGAGCCCGCTAGCGGCGTT
>CAIRBY010000820.1 GCA_903876865.1 uncultured Acidobacteriia bacterium | reverse complement strand
CCGGCGACGCCAGTTTTCAGGCCGGCGCGTTCGATGGCGTCTACCGCGTGGAACTCTCGTTTCCCTGCGAGCCCGCGCCCCCGGTTTCGCCCATGGCCTCGAGCAGCCTGGCGTAGCCGGAGCGGCTCACGGGCAACTTCGTCCCATCCGTCAGAATCGCGATGCGGCTCTCTTTGCCCCACGGCTCGATCCGCGCCACGCGTTCCAGATTCACGATTGTGGAGCGGTGGATGCGCACGAAGACTGCGGGGTCGAGCGCCGCTTCCAGGTTCCCGATGGGCTGCTGCTTGAGGTAGGTCTTGCCCTCGCTGTGCAGGGCCACGTAATCGTCCTGCGCCTCCGCATAATCCAGCCGGGCGAGCGGAATCACGTGCACGCGCGCGCCGTCTTTGACCACGATGCGCTCCGGGCGCGCGGCGGCCGGGCGAACGGCGGCCAGTTCCGGCCGCGGCCGCGGTTCGGCCAGGCGGGCGCGGGCACGCTCCAGAGCGCGCCCAAAACGCTCCGCGCTGAAGGGCTTCAGCAGGTAATCGACGGCGTGTGCGTCGAACGCCTGCATCGCATATTGATCGTAGGCGGTGACGAAAATCACCACCGGCGCCAGCGCCGGGTCGATCAGCTCCAGCACTTCGAAGCCATCCAGCTTGGGCATCTGGACGTCCAGAAAAACCAGGTCCGGCCGAGTCTCTGAGATCGCCTTGACGGCCTCGAAGCCATTGCCGCACTCCGCGGCTACGTAGATCTCCGGGTGCGCGCGCAACAGTTCCCGCAGGTAAGCGCGGGCCAGTTCCTCATCGTCCACCAGGATGGCGGTGAGCGGGTGTCGGACTGCCGTGGTGGACAATACTGCCGTTCCTCCCTACTCAGATTAGCTGTTTCCGCCCGGTTTCATTTGTGCGAGAATGGGGCACGATTCAATTTAGCAGGGCCACCGGCGTGGGCTAGGCGGTCGGGAAGGCGGGCTGTGAGCTATCAGGCAGAAACGCCGTTTGACAGTATCGAAGGTTCGCACGAGTATGTGCGCATGCTTGCGGAGGCCGTCAATGAGGCTCGCCGCGACGTGGAAGCGGAAATTGCGGCAGCCGAGCAGGATCGCGCTGACCGCCGCAAGGAAGCACTCCTGCTGGTCGCCTACAACCTGGCGAAACTCAACCTCCACATCACCAGCAGCCGGCGGATTTTAAACGACTTACGCAGCCTGCGCAGGCTGCTGCTCTCTGAACGCGGCCTCGAACCGGATCAGAGCGGCGTGGTCTCCGGCGAAGAGAAGTAAGCGCCCGGAATTCACTGCAAACATACACCTAATAAAAGTGTATTTAGTCTGGAATTGGCTTCGTTCCAAAGAGGCCAGACCCGGGCTGGTGCGGTATATCTCCTCGCCCCGGCACCCGAAAACCCCCAGAAGTGTCGATTTTTGATACGTTATCCCTTGACAGCGACCTCCGGCAAGCGTAGTATTTAGGGTCAAACGATTAAAATCCAAACCAACACTTGTAGGTAGTGGCTCTAGGGGGCTTCCGCATGATGTTTCAGATCGGCGACAAGGTGGTCTACCCGAATCAGGGCGTTGGGGTGATTGAGAACATCAGCACCCGGTCTTTCGGCGCCGCCTTTGAGCGGTTTTATCTGCTGCGGTTTGGATGTAGCGTGACGGTGCTGGTGCCGCTCTCGAATGCCGCCAATATCGGGCTGCGGCGAGTCACCAAAGATCGTGAAATCTCCCGCATTCTCTCTTACCTTTCCACCGGATGGGCGCCAGTTCAGTCCGATTGGAAGGTGCGCTTCAAGGAAAATACCGATAAGATGCAGAGCGGCGACCTGTTGAAAGCCGCCGAAGTCTTCAAAGCCCTGCTCCAGATTCACACGGAAAAACCACTTTCTTTCCGTGAAAAGAAGATGCTGGAACGGGCGCGCCACATGCTGGTCTCGGAGATTTCGATCGCCCGCGGGGTGGCGGAAGTTCACGCCGTTGCCATGATGCAGCGCGCGCTGGATAAAGCCGGGCTGATCCTGCCAGCCGTTGCCTGAACTTTTTCCGCCAGCTTGCGTATGGGAAGTGAGACCACTGGCACCGCGTGCGCTGCCCGGGGAGATCTCGCCGCGGTGTTTTTCCCGTATCGGATTTTGCCGCGGAATGTTATGATTCCAGCCTGACGGGAGCCATTCATGTTTTGTCACAGTTGCGGAACGCAAATTAACGGAGACGTTCAATTCTGCCCGAGTTGCGGACGGTCTTTGGGAGTAGCCGCGCCCATCGCGCCGCCTCCGGCGTTTGTGCCCCAGGCCGGTTTGTCGGCGCGCCCGGGCCACTGGGTGGGTGCCGGTTGGGACCTGGTGAAGGCGGATATGGGGAACTACGCCCTGATGGGGTTGATCTTCGTCGCCTTGAACGCGATGGTCCCCGTGATTCTGCAAGGTCCGCTCATGGTGGGCTTCCACATCTTCGTGATGAAGCGCATGGCCGGGCGTAACGCCGAATTCGCCGACCTGTTCAAGGGCTTCAACTTCTTCGTCCCGGCCCTGGTTGCCTCGCTCGCGATCGCCCTGTTCACCTTCGGGGGCTCGCTGCTCTGCCTGATTCCCGGTCTGGTGGTCGCGGCCATGTACAAATTTACCTACCTGTTTATTGTGGATAAGCGGATGGACTTCTGGCCCGCCATGCAGGCCAGCCACAATGTGGTGAAGAGCGATTACTTTGGCTTCACCATGTTCCTCATCCTGCTGGGGCTGGTGAATCTGTTGGGCTTCATCTGCTGCATCGTCGGCGTGTTGATCTCGATCCCGGTCACAATCGCCGCGATTACGGTGGCCTACGGCGAACTGGTCGGCTTCGACCCGCAAGTGCTCGATCGGGTTTGAGCTCGGGCGTGAAGACTGCGCTGCGGATTGGCGCGATTGCGGCCGTGTTGGCGGTGCTCTGTCTGTGGACCCCGCCGGAACTTCCGGTCTGCCCCTTCCGCGCTCTCACGGGACGGCTGTGCCCCCTGTGCGGCCTGACCCACGCCGTCTTCGCGCTGGCCAAGGGACACGTGGCCGATGCCCTCCACTGGAATGCGCTGAGCCCGCTGGCGATCCTCTTGCTCGCGGGCGCGGCCTGGAATCCGCCCTGGATGGCGCGGGTCTGGACCCCGAGCCTCTGCCTCTTCGCGGGCTACGGGGTGCTGCGCCTTTTCGCGGTGTAGCCTCGCGCCAGCCATGCTACCGCGAAGCAGACGGTGAGGTCCGTGGCCGCGTGAAACAGGAAGAGGTGACGGCCGGCATCCAGCGCGTCGCCGAGCGATGCCGCCACAAACTCCCCTGCGCCCAGGACTGCGATTCCCAACCCAAGCCACTTTAGCGGCGACCGGCTCCATGCGCAGCCTGCGGCAAACAGCAGGTACCAGACGGGCATGTGCCATGGCCAGTGCCGCAGCATGGCGGCGCGTAGATCGCTCCAGAGAGCGAAGCGCGTGGTGCGGG
>CAIRBY010000819.1 GCA_903876865.1 uncultured Acidobacteriia bacterium | reverse complement strand
TTCGACCCGTTCTTCCGCGGGCGGCGCGCGCTGGAAGATCAGATTCACGGGACTGGCCTGGGGTTGAATCTGACGCGTAAGATCGTAGAGGCGCACGGAGGCACGATCGGAGTGAAGAGTTCGGAGCACGGCACGGAGTTCGTGGTGCGATTGCCGGCCATGCCCGCGGGGGGCGCGGCATGAGCGCGCGCATCCTGCTGGTGGAAGACGAACCGGGGCTGGTGATGACGCTCACGGACCTGCTCAGCGCCGAGGGCTATGAAGTGGAGAGCGCGACCGACGGGCCTTCGGGCCTCTCGAAGGCGACGCACGAGGCCTTCGACCTGATCCTGCTGGATGTGATGCTGCCGGGCAAGAGCGGGCTGGAAGTCTGCCGCGACCTGCGCCAACAAGGCAAGGACGTGGCGGTGCTGATGCTGACGGCGAAGACGCAGTTGTACGATCGCGTGGTCGGGCTCAAGCTGGGCGCGGACGATTACCTGACCAAGCCGTTCGAACCACCAGAGTTGCTGGCGCGGATCGAGGCCTTGCTGCGGCGGGTGAAGCGCGACAAGCTGATGCCGGTGGCGCGCTACGAATTCGGGGACGTGCAGATCGATTTTGCGAGCGGCGAAGTGTTGAAGAAGGGGCAGGCGGTGAACCTCGCGGCGAAGGAACTGGAACTGCTGCGCTACCTGATCGATCATCGCGGCAAGGTGGTTTCGCGCGAGGAACTGCTGGAAGCGGTGTGGGAATACCAGCCGGGCGTTTCCTCGCGGACGATCGATGTGCACGTGGCGTGGGTGCGCCAGAAGCTGGAAGACAATCCGCAATCGCCGCGGCACCTGCACACGGTGCGCGGCGTGGGCTACCGGTTCTCGGCTTAGAGTGCTGACGCAATGCCCGCGGATAAGGCGCGGCGGAGTTGCTTCACGGCGTCGGCGCAGAGAGCGGCAGCGTGTTTGGAGGCGGGGGGGAGACCGCCGAGCGCGTCCTCGATGATGGCGGGGGTGAAGGCGGCGAGTGCATCGGAGGACTTGCCGGTGAGCCATTCGGTGAGCGCGCTGCCGGCGGCGATGGAGGCGGTGCAGCCGCGCACTTTGTAGGCGGCTTCGGCGATGCACTTATTTTCGAGGCGGACGGAGAGGCGCAGAATATCGCCGCACGCGGGGTTGGAGACTTCGAGAATGAGGGCGGGCGGCGGGAGTTCGCCGACATTGCGCGGATTCTGGAAATGTTCGAGCAGCCGGGGCGGATACATTTTATGCTCCAATGTTGACATGATTCAGGTGTGGACATGATTCAGGTGTGGACATGATTCAGGTGTGGACATGATTCAGGTGTGGACATGATTCAGGTGTGGACATGATTCAGGTGTGGACATGGTTCAGGTAGTCGCGGCGGTGATTCAGCGCGGGGAGACGATTCTGGTGGGGCAGCGCACGCGGGCGCAATCGCACGCGATGAAGTGGGAGTTTCCGGGCGGGAAGGTGGAGCCGGGCGAGACGCCCGAGCAGGCGCTGG
>CAIRBY010000818.1 GCA_903876865.1 uncultured Acidobacteriia bacterium | reverse complement strand
GTCCAGAGGAGGGTGCCGGTGGTGATGCCGGAGTTGACGATGTAGCGGCCGTAATCGCCGGCATCGTGCCAGCCGCCGGACGGGGGGATCGGGCCGGGCTTGCTGGAGTCACGGCCGGAGGTAGCGTGGAAGGCGGCTTCGAGGTGGCAGGCATCGTGTTTGAAGCCGGGGAACTCGGGGCCGAGATCGACGGCGGTACCGCAGCGCTGGCCGTAGTAGGAGCGCATGGCGAGATACCAGGCGCGGCGATAGATATCGGGGCCGATGGAGAATTCCCAGCTGCGTCCGATGGAGGGGACATCGAGATAGTAGGCGCCGGGTCTGGAGAGGGCCGTGAAATTGGCGGTCTGGATGCGGTCGCCGGAATCGGGGTCTTCGACGGGGGCGGTGAGGGCGCCGCGGAAGGCGACGGAGTCATCGTCGGCGTTGCGCACGTTGAAGGCGGAGGCTGGGGTGGCGGTGGTGACGGTGGTGGTGACGAAGGCCACTTTGGGAGCGGAGGCGGGATAGCCGACCTGATCGACTTTGATGGCGGTGGTGGGTGGGGCGGCAAAGAGCGATGCCGCGAGCAGGAGCAGGAAGAGCGATCGCATACAGGCATATCGTAATCCCTGTCGTGCTCGCGCGCTTGAGGAGGCCATTGCACTCGCCGGAGGTGCGTGGGTCAGGTCGTGCGGGGCTCGACGAGGAGTTTATTTTCCACCGAGAAGACGCCGGAGACGCCCTGCGCGCGGATGCCGGCGAGGTTGCGGTCGGCTTCGGTAGCGACGATGCCTTCAAGGCGGACGTGGCCATTCTTCACGATGATGTGGATGGGCGGCACGGCCTGGAGGGCATAGCGGCTGAGGACGGTGCTGCGGTAGATGGCGCGGTAGACGGCCATGCGGATGCGTTCGTCATTGGGGGAAAGCGGCAGGACCTCGATCTGGTTATCGACGGCTTCGACGCCTTCGATGTGTTTGACGACGGATTCGGCGTCGGTCTTGAGGGTGGGACGGGTGACCTCACCGAGGAGTGTGACCTTATCGCCGTCCACTTTGAATTCGAGGATGTCGAAGACGCCGTAATAGGGGAGCATGGTCAGTTCGTGACGGACTTCCCGTTCCAGGCGCGAGGGCGTTCGCGCGCCGGTTTGGGCGAAGGCGGCGCCGGCGATCGCAAGAGCAAGGATCGCGGTGAAAGTTGCGGGTCGGTTCATGGAATCAATCTCCTTTCCAGGAAAAATGTGAGGAAACTCCGGAGGGTGCGGCAACGGGGCAGCACTCTCCGTTTCCGTTATGGGAGACGAAGGAGCGGGGCGCGAGGTTTCACGCTCGCATCCCCCGGGGAGGCGTCCAGCGACTACACTGGTCGTCTTAGCTTTCCCGTGGGGAAGGAGTGTGAGAAAGGTGACCGGCATGAAGAGTCTACTGAACGGGCACGTGCGGTGGGTGCTGATCTTCTGGATGTTCCTGATCAGCGCGGTGGCGTATCTGGACCGGGTGAATATCTCGATCGCGGGCCATTTCATTCAGGAGGAGTATCAGCTCTCCAACGTGCAACTGGGGTGGATCTTCAGCGCGTTCGTGCTGGGGTATGCGTTGTTCCAGGCGCCGGGCGGGAAACTGGCGGACCGTTTTGGACCGCGGCGCATTCTGCTGCTGGCGGCGATCTGGTGGGCGATTTTCACATCGCTGACGGCGCTGGTTCCGGGGACGATGGTGAATGCGCTGGCGGTACTGCTGCTGGTGCGGTTCTCGCTGGGCGTGGGCGAGGCGGTGGTGTATCCGGCATCGAACCGGCTGGTGGCGAGTTGGATTCCGAGTCAGGAGCGCGGGATTGCCAACGGGCTGATCTTCTCTGGAGTGGGTGCGGGGGCGGGGGTGACGCCGCCGTTGATCGCGTACATTCTGACGCACTACGGATGGCGCTGGTCGTTCTGGATCAGCGCGGCGATCGGGCTGATTGCGGGCGGGGTCTGGTACGCGATTTCGCGGGACCGGCCGGAGCAGCATCCGTGGATGACGGAGGAGGAGCAGGCGAGGATTCAGGCGGGGCTGCCGCGGACGAGTGCGGCGGCGGGGAGCATCGCGTGGTCGACGGTGTTGAGGAGTCGCGAGATGCTGGCGATGAGCGTGAGTTACTTCGCGTACGGGTATGCGGCGTACATTTTCTTCACGTGGTTTTTCATTTACCTGAGCACGGTGCGCGGGCTCAATTTGAAGGCGAGCGCGCTCTACGGGATGCTGCCGTTTCTGGCGATGGCAACGTGTTCGCCGCTGGGCGGGTGGATCAGCGACCGGCTGACGAAGCGGTACGGGAAGCGGATCGGGCGGTGCGGGATCGCGGTGTTCGGGATCGGACTGGCGGCGGTGTTCATCGCGATGGGGACGCAGGCGAAGGACGCGCATCTGGCGAGCGTGATTCTGGCGGGCGGGGCGGGGGCGCTGTATCTTTCGCAGAGTTCGTTCTGGAGCGTGACGGCGGATCTGGGGGGAACGTCGGCGGGGATGGTGTCGGGGTTCATGAATATGGTGGGGCAGTTCGGCGGGGTGGTGACGGCGTCTTTGACGCCGGTGCTGGCGAATCATTTCGGATGGACGGCTTCGTTCCTGGTGGCGGCGGGATTGTGCGCGATGGGGTCGCTGTTGTGGCTGCTGGTGGATCCGGAGGCGCAGCTGGCGGTAGGGCAGGCGGTCCGCCTGCCAAGGGCTGAGCAAGGCAAGGGCTGAGCAAGGCAAGGGCTGAGCACGGCAAGGGCTGAGCAAGGCATGGGCTGAGCAAGGCACGGGCTGAGCAAGGCATGGGCTGAGCAAGGCATTCGCTGAGCAAGGCATGGGCTGAGCAAGGCACGGGCGAAGAAGAGGAAAAACTGATTAGCCGGACAGGCCACGGAAGGCGATGGCCTGTCCCACTCGGGGGAGAGATGTTATAGTTTTGGCGCAGCGTTGCGGTCCGCGGTGCGCCGCACGGCAACACGGCAATGAAGATCTCACGCAGAAGGTTGATGCAGACCGCCGGAGTGGCGGCTCTGGCGGTACCCTCGGGCGCTAGTGGCGCGACGACGCCGGCTCGCTTCGAGGGGAAAGATACACCGAAGATCGCACTGGCCACCGGGGACGGCGGCAATAGCGGAGGGCGCGGGGCACCTGCCGCACCGGTGGTGGATTCGGCGCGGCGGATCCGGCAACTCGGGGTGGAGTGGGTGCTGGGCGGCGGGCCACCGATACCGTGGGACGAGGCGCGGCTCAAGGAGCAGATCGACCGTCTGAAAGCGAGCGGGCTCACGCTCGGCAACCTGATGATCGGGGGCTTCAACAACGCCATCTACGGGCGGCCGGGGCGCGACGAGGAGATCGAGAAGGTGATCGCTTCGATCCGCGCGGCGGGCAAGGTGGGGCTGCCGGTGATCGAATACAACTGGTACGCGCACCGCACGACGGAGGGTTATTTCGAAGAGCCCGATCCGGTACGCGCGGGGGTGAGTTGGACTGGGTTCGATTACGATCTGGTGCGCGCGCCGGGCGGCAATTACATGGGCGCGGTGGCGCCGGAAGAGGCGGCGGTGAAGGTGCGGGATCTGCCACCGCTGGCGAACGAAGGCGCGCACACGCTGGCGGAGATGTGGAGCACGATCACGTATTTCCTGAAGCGGGTGGTGCCGGAAGCGGAGAAGGCGGGGGTGCGGCTGGCGCTGCATCCGAACGATCCTCCGGCGCCGGTGAGCCGCGGGTCGCAGCAGATCATGGGGTCGGTGGAGGGGTGGAAGCACCTGATCGGGATCGTCAACAGCCCGGCCAACGGGATCACGTTCGATTGCGGGGTGACGCGGGAGATGGGCGAGGATCCGGTGGCGACGTGCGCGTATTTCGCTTCGCGCGACCGCATCAATCACATGCATTTCCGCAATGTGAAAGTGGTGAAGCCGTACGAGCGCTACTCGGAGGTGATGATCGACGAGGGCGAGAACAATATGTTTCTGGTGATGCGGGAGCTGGTGAAGCATAAGTACACGCGCGAGATTTATCCCGAGCATCCGCGGGGGCTGGATTACGACCGGGAGCACGGGCGCATCGGCGGGTATCCGGGAGGCGGCAGCTACGCCTCGTTTGCGTTCCAGGTGGGGTATACGCGCGCCATGATGCAGGCGGCGCTGATGTCGGTGTAACGGAGGTCAACGATGAAAGCAACGG
>CAIRBY010000817.1 GCA_903876865.1 uncultured Acidobacteriia bacterium | reverse complement strand
TTGGGCCTCTCCCACGGTCCCAATCGCACCACGGAGACTGACGATCAGGGCCGCTTTGTCTTCCGTTCCCTAGCGCCGGGACGCTACCGCATCGGCGCCTCGCGTCAAGGCTTCATCACTTCCAATTACGGTGCGCGCAAGGCCGGCAGCGCCGGCACCTCCGTCATCGTTGCCGAGGCCCAGAACGTGAAAGACCTCGCCGTGCCACTGATGCCGCAATCCGTCGTCACCGGCACCGTGCTCGATGAAGACGGCGATCCCGTTGCCAACGTAATGGTGCGGACCATGCGCTACACCTACCGTAACGGGACACGCCAGTGGTTCCCCACCACCGGATCCAACACCAATGACGTGGGCGAGTTCCGTATCTCCGGCCTCGAACCGGGCAAGTACCTGCTCGCCACCTACTCCCGTTCGCCGGGCAATGATGTTGTCCGAACTACGTCGACCGATTTCGATCCCGATGCGCCCGAGCGCATTTACGCTCCCACCTATTACCCCAGCACGCTCAGTGCTTCAGTAGCGATTCCGCTCGATGTGGGTGCGGGCGATGAAATCCGCGGCATGGACATTCGTCTCCTCAAGAGTAACGTCTACCGCGTGCGCGGCCAGGTGGTGGGCTATCAGGATTCACGCGCGGTTTCGGTGATGCTCGCTTCGCGCGACAATGCCGCTGGCACGCAATATATGGGCGTCACACGCGGCCCTGAGTTTGACTTCGTGATCCGGCACGTCATGCCCGGCGAGTACTTTGTCACGGCGCAATCGCGCACCGGCAACCAATTGTGGATTGCCAGTGAACCGGTGATGGTGAGCGGCGCCAATCTCGATGGCGTCAAACTTACCCTTCTCGAAACCGCGGAGATTCACGGCGTGGTCAAAGTAGTGGACGCATCGCCCGTGCCGGATATCAAGAACATGTCGGTTCGCCTCTCGGCGGTCGGCGCGCTCGCGACCGGCGCGGTATCCGCGCGCGTTCGCGATGACATGCAGTTCACTCTCGCCAATGTTTCCCCGATCCGGTACAACATTTTCGTGAGCGGCTTCCCCACCAACTGCTACGTCCAATCGCTCCGCTATGGCGGTGTGGAGATCCCGGCCGAGGGCGCTGAACTGCGTGCTGGCGGAACGCTGGAAATCACGCTCTCCGCACAGGCAGCGCAACTCGACGCCGTGGCTACCATCGCCGATAATCGTGTGGGTGCCAACGCCGCCTTCGCCCTCGTACCCAAGGGCTCCGGACCCGTGATCACCGGCACCGCCGACGATAACGGCCTCATTTCATTCAAAGGCCTCAAGCCCGGCGATTACCTTTTCTTCGCCTGGGAAGATGCCGAAGAGGGCGCGCCGCTCGATCCCGAATTTCGCAAGCCCTTCGAATCCCTGGCGAAGAGCATCACGCTCGCTCCCTCGGCGCACGAGACCATTTCGTTCTCCGTAATTCCCGCCGCACAGTAGCCGCAACAAGTCAGGCGCTTGGGGCTATCATTTAGAGGAACAGCCATGATTCCCAGATTGCTGCTTGCCTCCTTACTGACGCTCACCTGCGCCGCCGCTGATCGAAAGCTCGCCGCGCTCGTCATCGATGGCGTGAACAATCACGATTGGGCCGCCGGTACGCGCGCCATTCAGACCGTCCTCGAAGGCACGGGCCGGTTCAC
>CAIRBY010000816.1 GCA_903876865.1 uncultured Acidobacteriia bacterium | reverse complement strand
GGCCAATATCCGGCCGGACTCATGATTTCGGGTTTGCGCTTCGGTCCCATGGAGGCTGCTTCTTCCAGCGTAGCAGCTACACTACAGAAAGTGCCTTCCGATACTCAGACCGGGACAGCGTTCCGCGTGCTCGCCGCGATCAGCTTCTGCCATCTGTTGAACGACATGATGCAGTCGGTGATCCCGGCGATCTATCCTCTGCTCAAGACGACCTACCGCCTCGATTTTTCGCAGATCGGCTTGATCACGCTGACCTCGCAGATCACGGCGTCTCTCTTGCAACCGCTGGTGGGCCACTATACGGACCGGCGGCCCACGCCCTATTCGCTGCCGGTGGGGATGACGTTCACGATGGCGGGGTTGGTGCTGGTGGCGTGGGCGCCTTCGTTTCCGCTCATCCTGGCGGCGGTGGCGATGGTGGGGATGGGGTCGGCCGTGTTTCATCCCGAGTCTTCGCGGGTGGCGCGGATGGCATCGGGCGGGCAGCATGGCCTCGCGCAATCGCTGTTTCAGGTGGGCGGGAATGCAGGGTCTTCGATGGGGCCGTTGCTCGCGGCGTACGTGGTGGTGCCGCGGGGGCAGGGAAGCATCGCGTGGTTTTCCGGCGTGGCGCTGGTGGCGATTCTGATTCTGACGCGCGTGGGCTCGTGGTACAAGGCGCATCAGCGCGCGAAATCGCGCATGGCGGTAGAGGCGCGGGGCGGACCGCCGCGGCGCAAGGTGGTGCAGGCGATGGGCATTCTGATCGCGCTGATCTTCTCGAAGTACTTTTATCTCGCGAGCCTGATCAGTTACTACACGTTTTATCTGATCAGCCGCTTCCACGTCTCGGTGTTCAACGCGCAGGTACATCTGTTTGTATTTCTGGGCGCGGTGGCGGTGGGCACGATTGTGGGCGGACCGGTGGGCGACCGGATCGGGCGCAAGTATGTGATCTGGGTCTCGATTCTGGGCGTGCTGCCGTTCACGCTGATGTTGCCGTATGCGAGCCTGCGGGTGACGGAGATTCTCACGGTGATCATCGGGCTGGTGCTGGCGTCGGCGTTCTCGGCGATTCTGGTTTACGCGCAGGATCTGGCGCCGGGGCGCGTGGGCGCGATCTCGGGGCTATTCTTCGGACTTGCGTTCGGCATGGGCGGAATTGGCGCGGCGGTGCTGGGCAAACTGGCGGACGCGACCAGCATCGAGTTCGTCTATCGCGTGTGCGCGTTTCTTCCGGCGATCGGATTGCTGACGGCGTTCCTGCCCAATCTGGACGCGGAGCGGTAGACAGACCGCCTCCGCGAAAGTCGCCGAGACGAATCTCGGCGCTGCAGGCTGGAAGCCTGCGCCACGGTGGGCGGCCAGAGGGGCGGTGGGCGTGCGCGTTGTGTTTGCCGCAGGGCGGCAGGGCGCGATACCATCGGGAAAATGCGTTTGAAACTCCTTCCGCTCCTGGCAGTGCTGCTGCCGCTCTGTTCCGCACAAACCGTGCCCACGCCGGAATCGGTTCTGGGTCATAAACCGGGCGACGATTTCTACCTGGCGAACTACCAGGAATCGCGCGAATACTTCCACCGCCTGGCGGCGGCGAGCGACCGCATCAAGCTGATCTCGGTGGGGAAGACGACGCGCGGCCTCGATTGGGAGATTGCCATCATCTCTTCTCCGAAGAACCTGGCGCAGTTGGACCGGTATAAGGTGATCTCGCAGCGGCTGGCGCGCGGACGCGGGTTGGATGACGCCACGGCGCAGGCGCTGGCGCGCGAGGGCAAGGCGATCGTGCACATCGATGGCGGGCTGCACTCGACGGAAGTGGCGGGCGCGCAGCAATCGATTGCGCTCGCGTACAAGCTGGTTTCGACACAAGGCGATCCCGATATCGACGCGATTCTGGACAACGTGATCCTGATGCTGTGGCCGACGCTCAATCCCGATGGGCAGGACGAGGTGGTGAGCTGGTATCGCAAGAATCTGGGCACGCCGTACGAGGTTTCGCGGCTGCCGGATCTGTATCAGGAGTATGTGGGGCACGACAACAATCGCGACGGCTACATGAACAACATGCTGGAATCGCGCGATGTGACGAAGACGGAGCTGGAGTGGGATCCGGTGATTTTTTATTGCCATCACCAGACCGCGCCGTTCCCGACGCGCATCTTCATCCCGCCGTTCACGGAGCCGATTTCGAGTAACATTCATCCGCTGATGGCGCGCTGGCTGAACGTGCTGGGCATCGACATGGCAGCATATCTGGACGAGCACGGGATGCCGGGCGCGGTGCACCGGGTGGGCTTCGACAACTGGTATCCGGGCTTCCTGGATTTCACGCACATCTTCCGCAATTCGATTTCGTTCTTTACGGAGACGGCGCTGTATTCGTACGCGACGCCGCACTTTTATTCGGTGAACGATTTCCCCAAGGACCGGCAGGGTCTGCGCAGCGAGATCTTCTATTCGAGCCCGTGGAAGGGCGGATGGTGGAGGCTGGGCGATGCGG
>CAIRBY010000815.1 GCA_903876865.1 uncultured Acidobacteriia bacterium | reverse complement strand
ACCACCTTCATCCCCTCCACTACCGCCAACATGTACGGCTTTGAATATGGGGGCACCTGGCGCTGGCCCGTGAAGAACATCCGCCCCTCCTGGTTCGCCTTCCAATACTCCGGCCGCTTCGAAGGTCAGTTCACTCAGCCCGACCCCGTGCAGATCACGCTTACCCCGCAGCCCGATACCAAGGCCGCCGATCTGCCCCTCATCCTCACCATCCCTGCGCCCCAGACCAGCACCATCTTCGGCCGCGCCGGTGCCCGGGCGGACTTCGGCGATACCTGGTTCGAACTCGGCCTCGAACAGATCGATTCCCGCCACCTGCTCTCGCAGTACATCTTCAACGTCGGCAATACGAAGATCTACTGCCAGCCCTCGGCCCAAGTCCAGTTCGCCTGTGGCACGGACCCCACGCCGAACAGCGCGCTCAATACCACCGGGATCGGCAAGGACTTCTCCAGCGTGCCCGCGCAGCCCGTCATCGCCATGACCGATTACCTCACCGGCGGCGCCTATTTCAACTTCAACCTCAAGCTCCCCCTCTGGAGCCGTCAGGATCCCAGCGGCGCGGATCTCAGCTACTACTTCACCCTCGCCAACAAAGGCGACTGGTACTTCAACTCGCGCAACGATACCAATGTCCAGACCCGCTACATGGATAAACTGACACCCTCACTGACCATTCCACTCTATGGCAAACTTACTCTCACCCCGAAGATGGATATCATCCTCTATGAGAACAAGGTCAACCGCAACCACTTCCGGGCTCTCCAGCCTTCCGTGGCGCTGAGTTATACCTTCAAATGGCGTCAGGGAATGCGCTTCTATCGCGCCTTGAAGTATGGCGCGATCACCACCGCGCAACCCGCCGCTCCAGGAGGGAAATAACAGAGTCGATCCAGCAACAAGCGGAGTGCCGCCCACTCGGCCGCACTCCGCCTGCACGCTACTTACCCGTTGCCTTCGGGATGATCCTGCTCGCTGCAGGTCTTCTCCGCCTTCCGCACCAGTTCCTGGTCCGGAAACGGTTCGTGGGACATCCAGATTTCGTCCGCAATCGGAATGCCGCCCCCATCCGGCCGGTGCCATTTCGCCACCAGGAGATATTCCACCTTTGTCTCTGTCTGCGCTCCGCCGCTCCCGAACTGAATCATCTTGACGTTGGTGCTACTGAAACTCGAACTCGCAACGTCTTTCGGCTGCGTCAGGTCCACCTTCTTCTTGTCCAGATTCGCCTGCGCCAGCGTATCCGCAACCACGATCTTGTCTATCGAAGATCCACAGCCCTTCCACGTCGGCTTGCCGTTCGCGTCCATGCCGTCCGGCGGGTTCGAACGCACATTCCAGCCCGTGCTGAAGCCGAGTGATTGATCCTTTCCACCTTCCCACCAGATAACTTTTGTGCCTTTCTCGTGATCCTGCCCGACCACCATCATCTGCATTCCGAAATCCTCCTGTAAGTGACGTGAGATTGAGGATACTGTAGTTTCCATGGCCAATCAAGATCCCGCCGCTCCGTATAAGATCTCCCCGCGCTTCGCCCTATCTCTCCGCGGCGATTCCCTCTTATTTACCGCCGAGGATCAGGTACTTACCTACTCCGACCCCGCCCTCGTCCAAGCCGCCATCGCCCTCGCCGCATCCACCCAGCCCGATTCCGCCACCCTTGACCCCGCCCTCCAAGAACTCCTCGCGGATGGCGTCGTCACCCGCTCCCCCGGACCCCTCGCCGCAACCGCCGCCTATTGGGAAGGCCTCTCCCGCTCTCCCGAGGGCTCTACGGTCGCCTGCCGCTGCCTCGTCCCCCGCTTTGAACGCATCCTCACCGGCGGCCTCGCCGCCAACGGCCTCACACTCGACCCGGACGCGCCCCTGCTCGTAGTCGCGGCCGACGATTACCTCCGGCCCGAACTCTCTGACCTCGCCTCCCGCACCACACCCTGCCTCCTCCTCCGCCCCGTGGGCCATACCCTCTGGCTCGGCCCCCTCTTCGTTCCCGGCCGCACCCCCTGCTTCGCCTGCCTCCAGGCCGCCCTGCGCAATCACCGCTGGCAACAAGCCGCCGTCTTAGGCACGGACACCTACCTCCCCCAAGCCGCCGTGGCCGCCCTCTCCGCGACCCTCGCCCTCGCCGCCGCCATGGCCGCCACAGCCGCCGCCGTCTTTCTTGCCGAAGGCCAATACCCGCGCCTCGAAGGCGCCCTGCTCGCCCTCGATACCCGCACCATGACCCTCACCCGCCACCTGCTCCGCAGCCGCGATCGCTGCCCCACCTGCCCGCCCCTCGCCGCCACGCCGCCCGACCTGCCCTCGCTCGTCAGTTCCATCACCGGCATCATCCCCCAGGTGCGCATCGCCTCCACCCCCTTCGCAGGCTTCTTCCACGCCACCGCCACCTTCATCGCTCCCCTGCCCGGAGCCCGCACCCGCAGCCTCGTGCAGCCCCGGCAATCCATCGGTAAAGCCCTCCATCCCGAACCGGCCGAACTCGCCGCCATTGCCGAAGCCGCCGAACGCTACTCGCTCCTCTACCGTGATGGCGACGCCCTTCAGCCCCCGCGCGCCGGCACTCCCGCCGATCTCGCGCCCGCCGGCCTCCTCCTCTTCAGCCCCGCACAGTACGCAACCCGCGAACACTGGAACCGCACCCACGGCGAGTTGCAATGGATCCCCGCTCCCCTCGCCCCCCAACAGCCCATCCGCTGGACCCTCGCCCACTCCCTCCGCACCGGCGCACCCGTCTCCGTCCCCGCCGGCTACTGTTTCATGTACTATCCCTTCGACGACGAGCCCCGCTTCTGCTCGCCCGATACCAACGGCTGCGCCGCCGGACAGACCTTCGCCGGTGCCACGCTCCACGCCCTGCTCGAAGTCATCGAGCGCGATGCCGTCGCCATCTGGTGGTACAACCGCCTCCACCGCCCCGCCCTCGCTCTCGACGCCTTCGACGATCCGGAACTCCACTCCATCCGCGCCGCCTTCCGCGCCGAGGGACGCGAGCCCTACCTCCTCGACGTCTCCGCCGATCTCGCCATCCCCGTCTACGTCGCCGTCGCCCCGGACCCGCAGGGCCGCTCCCTCGTCTTCGGCTGCGCCGCGCACCCCGAAGCCCCCGTCGCCGCCCGCAAGGCGCTCGCCGAAGCCGCTCAGGTCTGGTTCTGGTCGAATCAGGGCGGCGCCCCCGCCGACCTGCAAACCTGGCTGGACACCGAATCTCTCGACCGCCAGCCCTGGATGGCCCCCACCGGCTCCACGACGCCCCCAGCCACTGCCCCCGCCTCCGCCGCCACCCGGCTGGCCGCCTGCTGCGACCGTCTCGAGGCCGCCGGTCTGGAGCCTTACGTTCTCGACCTGACCCGCCGCGAAACCGGTGTCCCAGTCGCACGCGTGCTCGTGCCCGGCATGCGCCACTTCTGGGCCCGCTTCGCCCCCGGCCGCCTCTACGACGTTCCTGTGCGCCTGCAATGGCTCCCCGCCCCCCTCCGCGAAGACCAGTTGAACCCCATCCCCTGCATGATCTGACCCACCCCCGTGCCACCCCCACCCCTGTGCCCGCCCTTGGTGGGGCATGCTTCAGCTTGCCCGCCCCAGCCACGGCGTGCCTTCCCGGCCGCCCTACCCCTCCAGCCCCAGCCTCCGCAGAAACTCCCGATACCGCGGCTCCCCCTCCAGCGGCTTCAGATACGGATGCGTCGGCACCATCAACAACGTCGGATCGCTCCGCTCGAAGCCGCCAAACAGAATATCCAGCGCCTTCTGCCGCTCCCCCAATCTGCAGTAAAGCCCCGCCAGCAGCAGACTCTCCGTATACGGATTCTCCCGCCACGCCTTCTCCACTACCGCCGCGATCCGTCGCGCCTCCACCACGTCGCCCCGGCTCGCATAAATCGACCCGCGCACCGTCACCGCTGCCGCCCGGTGCCCATACAGATCGGCATCGTCGCAACTCTTCAGCGCGTCGTCATACCGTCCGTCCATCTCCAGTGAGCGCGCCAGCATCACGTGCGACATCGCCTCGAAGGGCTGCAGCCGCAACAACTCATTCGCCTGCCTGCGCAGATCCTCCTGCCGCCCCATCAAAAAATACTCCGATGCCAGTTGCAGATTCAGCACCAGCGAAGTCGGATCGCGTTCCAGCCCGCTGCGGATCTGCTGAATCGCCTCCTCGGCCCGTCCCCGCTTGCCCAGGTACGCCGCATACCAGAGCCGCACATCCGGATCGTTGGGAGAGAGCGAGATCGCCGACCGGAAATACGGCTCCGCCTTCAACCACTCGTGCAGGTCGATCGACATGCAGTATGCCAGCACTCCATGCGCCCGCCCGCACTTCGCGTCGATCCCGATCGCCCGCCGCGCCGCCTCCTTCGCCTTCGGCAGCGCGACCTTCGCATCCGCGAAGCGGAACTGGCCCAGCGCCGCCCACGCCGCCGCCATCCCCGCCCACGCGTCCGCATACTCCGGCTCCACCGCCACCGCCCGCCCGTATTCCTGAACCGCGTTCTCGAGCCCTTCCTTCGTGCGCCGCCGCGCGAACTCTTCGCCCCGCTTGTAGCTCTTCACCGCTTCGCTCGCCCACACCCGCGGCGCAGTCAGGCGCCGGCCCACCAGCAAGGCCACACCCGCCGCACTCGCAATCCCCGCCAGCCAGCGCCGCCGCCCCGCGCGATTTTCCAGGATGTCCATCACCGCCGCCGGTGAACCCGGCCGCCGCGCCGGATCCCGCTCCAGGCAGCGTTGGATCGCCGTATCCCACGCCCCGCCGATCCCGCCCGCCGCCTCCCGCACCGCAGGCGCCGCCTGCCGCAACCGCTGCTCCGCCACCGCTAGCGCGTTGCCACCCGCAAACGGCAGCCGCCCCGTGACCGTCTCGTAGAGCACCACGCCCAGCGCGTAAATGTCGCACGCCGGTGTCAGCGGCTTGCCCTCCAGTTGCTCCGGTGCAATGTACGCCGGAGTCCCCCGGACCTCCTGCACATCGGTCGCGAATGCATCGTATTCCCGCGCCAGGCCGAAATCCGTGATCACCACCCGCTGCCCCCGCCCCGCGACTTCCACCAGCATCACGTTGCCGCTCTTGAAATCGCCGTGCACAATCCCCGCCCGGTGCGCCGCCCCCAGCCCCCCCGTCATCTGCCGCGCCAGCGCCACCGCCTCCCCCGCCGCCATACGCCCCTGCCTCCGGATCCGCTGCGCCAGCGTCTCCCCCTCCAGCAGTTCCATCGTCACGAACGCCACCACCGCCCCGTCTCCGCGTTCGTGCTGAAACAGGTCAAATATGCGGCACACGTTCGGATGCGTCACCCGCCGCGAAAGCTGGACCTCCTGCTTGAACCGCGCCAGCATCCGCGGATTGCCCGAAATCCCCTCGTGCAGCGTCTTCACCGCCACCGGTTCGCCCAGCTCCAGATCCGTCGCGGCGTAGACCACTCCCATGCCGCCTTCCCCCAGCAAGCCTTCGATCCGGAAGCGCCGGCAGATCACCTCCCCGGTCTCGAAGACCCGGGCGCCCCGGCTCAGGTACTCCACCATCCGCTCGCGGCTCACCAAGGGCTGGTCGAAGAGCGAGTCCGCCGTCCGGTGGTTCTCCATCAGCGCGCGCACTTCCTCAGCCAGTTCCGGATCCGTGACCGCCGCCGTCGCCAGAAACTCCGCGCGGTCGTTCCCCTGCCGGCTGCTCGCGTCGTCGAAGAGCTCCTTCAGCCGCGACCAGCGCTCAGGCGTCATCGCCGGGACCCCGCCGTTGCAGTTGTCCGTGCAGCCACGCCTTCGCCATGCTCCAATCCCGCTTCACAGTGCGCACGTTCACGCCCATCACTGCCGCGATCTCTTCCTCGGTCATGCCCCCGAAGAACCGCATCTCCACCACCCGCGCCTGCCGCGCATCCAATTCGTCCAGACGGTCCAGTGCCTGATTCACCGCCAGCACCACGTCCGCATTCCCCTCGGTCGCAATCAGAGTCTCGTTCAGGTCCAGCCGCTGCCGCCCGCCCCCGCGCTTCACCGCCGCCCATTTGCGCGCATGGTCCACCAGAATCTGACGCATCACCTGCGCCGAGACTGCGAAGAAATGCGCCCGGTTCTGCCACTCGATTCCCTCCCCGCCCGTCGCGCCTCCCGCCAAACCTCCCGCCAAACGAAGATAAACTTCGTGGACGATCGCCGTAGGTTGCAGCGTGTGCCCCGCCCGCTCCCGCCGCATGATCGCGCCCGCCAGCCGCCGCAGTTCCGGATACACCTCCGCGATCAGTTGCGCCCGCGCCGCCGGCTCGCCTGCCTGCACCTTCCGCAATAGTTCAGTGATATTCTCGCCGGCGCTCTCGTGCATGACCCTGTTAGTAAGTAATTCTACTGCATACCCCGCAACTTAGTCTTCCGCCGCCCCCCGCACGCTCACTTACATACTCTTCCGCGCCGCGCTATCCGCCTGAAAATCCGCCAGCCCCGCGCACCGGTGCGCGCTCACGCCCTTCGCCTTACTCATCACCAGCATTGGCGCGCCCGCCACCTTCGCCGCCTTGCACCGCTCCAGCGAAACGCCCTCCACCTCGTCCAGCACGAACGCCGCCCGCCCGTCCTCCTTCACCGTCGTCAGGTCGATCCCGTTCAACTCGATCCCCTTCGCATGACGGATGAAGAATCCGTACGCCGGCAAGATCCCGAACATCGACGGCTCCGGATACTCCTTCTCCCGCTCCGGCGTCTCGTACACCTCCCGCGGAGGCACCCCGCCGCTCGCCCGGAAGAAGAACGAATTCACCAGCTCCGCCGGCTGCCTCGCCACCTGCTCCAGCGTGATCCCGCCCCGCGAGACCACCCGGATATTGCTCAGCGTCACATCCTCCACATCGTGCCCCGGCACCCCGCTGATGATTGAGGCGTACCGCGAATCCGCGTTGTACGCCACCACGTTGCTGATGCTGATCCGCCGGATCGAGCCGATCGCCGTCCCCTCCGGCGCCCGCATCCGGCTCCCCAGCCGGATGAAAATCGGCGCATTCGAAACCTCGCGCATCGTCACGTTCGAAATCGCCACGTCCTCGATGTGCGCGCCGTCCACGCTCTCTAGCGCCAGCCCCCGCGACGTATCGAACACCACGTTGGAAATCGTGATGTTGCGGAAATCGCCCTCCGATTCCGTCCCGATCTTAATCCGCCCCGTCGGCCCGTCGCGATCCGGCGCCCGCTGCACCGTGCGTTGGAACGTCCCGTCCAGCAGCGTCCCGATCTCAAATCCGCTCACCATCGAATTCGTGATCGTGATGTTCTCGCTCGTCCGCGCCGCCCCCAGCGCGTGCGTCCCCTTCAGCACGATCGCATCGTCGTTCGGCGCATTCACGCTGCTGTTGCTGATGCGTACGTTGCGGCAGCCGTCCAGATCGATCCCGTCGCGATTCGTGTCGATCGTCAGATTGTCGATCGTCAGGTTGTCCACCCCCGTCGCCAGAATCCCGAAGTGCCCGCCGTTGCTGATCGAAAAATCGCGCAGCGTTACATTCCGGGTAAGCTTCAGCGCAATCGCCTTGTCCGCCCCGCCCCCGCGCTCGCCGCGCATCAGCGCCTTCGCCGAGATCCGCCCCCCGCCCGTGATCGCCACGTTCTCCACCCCCTCGCCCCAGATCAGGCTGTTGTGAAAATGGCTGTGCCCGAAATCCTGAAACTTGTCCCACTCGTTCGGCTCCGCCGCATCGTACGCCGCCGTCTCCGCGCTCGCCTCCAGTACCGCCCCCGCCTGCAGATGCAGCGTCACGTTGCTGCGCAGCCGCAGCGATCCCGTCACCCAGATCCCGGCCCCGAACTCCACCGTCCCGCCGCCCGCGCCCGCCGCCGCCTCGATGGCCTTCTGGATGGCCTCGCGGTTCTGCGTCTTGCCATCTCCCTTCGCCCCGAAATTCGCCACGTCGAACTCGGCCGCGGAGAGCAACCCCGCTCCCGCCCAGGCCAGCGCCACCAGCGCTCCAACAGAAATCGATAGTCGTTTCATCCGATTCTCAGTGTAGTCGTGCGCCGCGCCCGCCGCCAATCCGGAATTCCGTTCTGTGCGGAGGCCCCGCAATAGACTAAACTCGGGGTAGTGTGAAACCGGTCCTTCGGATCGACGCGCAAGGGAATCTCGTCTGGATGAATCCTGCCGCGCGCAAGTTGTACGCGTGGACGGAGAGCGTCACGGAGCCGCTCGCCGCCGATACATCGGACTTAAGCCTTGAGGTGTGCCTCCCCGATGGCCGCCGCCTCGAATTCCAATCCTGGCCCCTGCCCCGCGCCCTCCGCGAGTGCGAACTGCATCACTTGGACCTGCTCCTCCGCGTCCCCGCCAGTGCCAAACATCCCAGCGGCAGACACTGGGCCGCCACCTTCACCGCCATCCCCCTCGCCCACGCCTCGGCATCTCCCGCCGAGGTCGTCCTCACCCTGCAAGACTCCGCCCACAGCCACGATGTCGCCGCCCGCCTGCTCGAAAGCGAACGCGAATTGCGCGAGGCACAGCGCCTCTCCCACGTCGGCAGTTGGAGCCTCGATTTCCGCACCGGTGTCATGTCGTGGACCGATGAGCTCTACCGCCTCGGCGGCCTCGACCCCACCCAGCCCGCCCCCTCCTTTGAGGAGCACAAGAAGCTCTACACCCCGGAAAGCTGGCTCAAAGTCAAAATCGCGGCGGAGCAGGCCCTGCTCGACGCCAAACCCTACCAGCTCGAACTCGAAGCCTTCCGCAACGGCGGTGAACCCTGCTGGGTCATGACCCGCGGCGAGCCCTACTTCGATGAAAGCGGGCAGGTCGTCGGCCAGCATGGCACCGTGCAGGACATCACCGATTGGAAGCGCCTCGTCGAAAAACTCGAGAACAGCGAGACCCGCTTCCGCGCCCTCGTCGACCGTGCGCCCCTGCCCATCGCCCTCCTCGCCGGAGAAGAGTGGTACCTCAACGCCGCCTTCACCCGCGCCTTTGGCTACACCACCCGCGACATCCCGAACCTCGCCGCCTGGTGGAGTGCCGCCGACCCCGACCACACCTTCCGCGAACGCCTCGAAAGCTCCTGGGAGCGCGCCGCCGTGCACTCCACAGCCGGCGCCCGTGTGGTCCCGCCTCAGGAATGCCACGTCCACTGCAAGAATGGCGAGATCCGCATCGTCGAAATTGGCGCTGTCGGCGTACCCAATGGCTTCCTCGTCACCCTCTTTGATCTCACCGCCCGCAAACAGGCCGCGGCCAAGCGCGTGAAGGTCCAGCTCGTGCTCGCGAAGATCGCGGAGGCGGAGAAGCTGTCGGTGACGGAGAAGGACATCGACACGTTCATCTACCGCGAGGCGATGCGCACGCAGCAGAAACCGGAAAAACTCGTGAAAGTGCTGAGCTCCGACCGCGAGCAGCTCCGCTCGGTGCAGCAGTCCATCATTTTCGACAAGGCGGTTGATTT
>CAIRBY010000814.1 GCA_903876865.1 uncultured Acidobacteriia bacterium | reverse complement strand
TGCGCGAAGGCCGCGGGGGCGAAGGCGGGGGCGGCGAGGGCGGCGAGGAAGTGACGGCGGTGCATGGGGGGTAGTGTACTACGAGATGGCAGCGCAGGTGGTGTGGGAGGAGAGGACGGCGGGGTCGAGAGCTGAAGGCATCCCGACACGAATGTCGAGACGGCAGGCAGGAATGCCTGCGCCACGGGTGGGGGTGGAGGGGCAACTGGTGAGGGCTGCCCCGTGCGGGATTAGCGGGCGGTGAATTTGGTCCAGGCGCGGGCGGGCATGTCGCGGAGGATGTCTTTCTGCCAGGCGAATTCGGGGTGTTTTTCGAAGAGTTCGGCGGCTTTGAAGCTCTTGCCGCAGGCGTGGCCGAGGAGGGCGGTGAGGGTCATTTTCTCGGCTCCGGCGGCATCGGCGACTTTGTTCTGCACGGCTCCGGCGGGGGCGTAGGCGGGCTGCCAGCTGCCCATGCCTCGGGGGGAGAGATCGATGTGGCCGCAGAGGGTGCGCTCGCTCGGTTCGGTCTTACCGGTGTAGGCATCGCCGTGGTCGCCGAGGAAGCGTTGGGCGGCGGCGGTATCGATTTTGCCCTTGTTCTCTTCCATGAGTTTGATCCAGCGTTCGTGGCGGGCGTTCTGGCTGCAGGAGCGGTCTTTGGGGTCGAAATCGGTTTCCTCTTTGGTGAGTTTGGGGTCGGCGGGGAAGTTGGAGCCGACGAAGAAGCCGTCTTTGGTGCGCTGGAGGGTGACGTTCCTGAGTCCGAGTTCGAGGCTCGCGACCTCGTTGGTTTTGCGATCGGCGACGAGCCAGTTGTTGGCGTAGCCGCCGTTGTTGCCCTGCTTCATGATGCCGGCGAAGTCATCGATGGAGGCGGCGTATTGCATGGCTTTGCGGGCGCGCACGAATTCGGGGACGCCGTTGGGATCGAAGCCGGTGAAGGCGCTGATGGTGGTTTCGGTGATCATGATGCCGGCGGAGTTGAGGCCGAAATCGTCACCGGAGTGAATGAGGCCGGGCATGCCATCCATGATGAAGCGGTTGCCGGCGGCGGGGGTGATATCGAAGACGATGTTCCAGCGTTCGCCGGAGGCGTAGCTGGTCCAGTTGTTGTGGGCGATGACGACGCGATGGTCTTTGGTATAGCTGCCGGTGGCGACGAAGGCGCTGCAGTGATCGCCGGGTCCGGCGCCGTTGCCGGGGGAGCCGGCGGCCTTCTCGCGCCACTTATCGTAGTAGGGGATTTCGAGCCAGGCGTTGAAGGCGACGAGGTCCCAGATATCGAGGGTGACGCCCTTGCTCTTGAGGCCTTCGACGATGCCATTGAGTTCGTCGCGATACTCCTGTTCGACGTGGGGCCAGAGGACGTCTTGGGCGACCTTGCGGAAGTAGGGCCAATCCTTCTTTTCATCGTGGCTCATCTCGACGGAGACTTCGTGGAAGGCGTCTTTGATTTCGGGGGCGAGGAGGCTGCCGTGCTGGAAGCCGATTTCGGCGGGCTTGCCTTCGAGGTGGACCTGAATCCAGCCGTTGCGGTCGGCGGTGCGGGAGGCCTTCCTGAGGCGCGGGTCGGGTTGGGCCGCGGGTGAAATCAGGGTGAGGGAGATGGCGGCGAGGAGCACGGCCGAGACAGCAAGGAGGCGTCGCATCCCGCTATTATAGTGAGGGTCGCATGGCGAACACCACCTCTATGAAGAAGCTGACGGCGCATGTGAAGGCGGCGGGTTGAGCGAGCAAACTGAGTCCAAAGTTGTTGGACAGGGTGCTGGCCGGCGTACCGCGCTGGCCGGATGAACATGTGCTGGTAGGGTTTGACACGGCCGACGATGCCGGGGTGTACAAGCTTTCGGCGGAGCTTGCCCTGGTGCAGACGGTGGATTTCTTCACGCCGATTGTGGACGATCCGTATACGTTCGGGGCGATTGCGGCGGCGAATGCACTGAGCGATGTGTACGCGATGGGCGGGCGGCCGATCTCTTCGCTTTCGATTCTGGCGTGGCCCGCGAAGGGGGATGTGGATTCCCTGGAAGCGATTCTGCGGGGCGGTGCGGAGAAGATGCACGAGGGCTCGTGCACGATTCTGGGCGGGCACAGCGTGGCGGATGACGAGATCAAGTTCGGCTACGCGGTGACGGGGACGATTCATCCGGAGCGCATCAAGGCCAATAGCGGCGCGCGCGCGGGCGATGCGTTGATCTTCACGAAGCGGCTGGGCACGGGCGTGATCGGGACGGCGTTGAAGCGCGGGATTGCGCGGGAGAGCGATGTGGCGGCGGCGATTGAGAGCATGCTGACGCTGAATCGGGCGGCGGGTGAAGAGATGCTGCGGCACGAGGCGCACGGCTGCACGGACGTGACGGGGTTCGGGCTGATCGGGCACGCGCGGGAGATGGCGATTGCGAGCGGAGTGACGATCGAGATCGCGCTCGGGGAGCTGCAATTTCTGCCGGGCGCGTTAGAGTACGCGAGCGCCGGGGCGCTGCCCGGAGGGCTGCACAACAACCGTGATTTCGCCGCTTGCGCGGTGGGGGCGGAGGGGAAGGTGGCGCCGGAAGTGGAGGCGCTGTTGTACGATCCGCAGACCTCGGGCGGATTGCTGATTACGATGCCGGAGGCGGATGCGGCGCAGTTCCGCGGCGGCTACCGGATGGGCCGCGTGCTGAAGCGCGGCGAGAAACCGATTCAACTGATATGACACCCAAAGTGACACCGAACCCAATCATTGTGGCGCTGGATGTGGAGAGCGCGGAAGCGGCACGCGAGATGGTGAAGCGCATCGGGCCGCGCGTGAATTTCTATAAAGTCGGCATGGAACTGTATGCCGCGAGCGGGATGGAAGTCGTGCAGGATCTGCTCGGGGAAGGCAAAGAGGTTTTCCTGGATCTGAAGATGTACGACATCCCGGAGACGATATCGCGGGCGGTGGCGCAGGTGGCGCGGACCGGGGTGCGGTTCCTGACGGTGCACGCGGTGCCCTCTGTGATGCGGGCGGCGCTCGCGGCGCGGGCGGGGAGCGGTTTGCAGATCTTGGGCGTGACGGTGCTGACGAGCTTCGGCGCGGAAGACATGGGCGATTTGAACTGGGGCGGGACGGTAGCGGAACTGGTGGCGCAGCGGGCGCGCACGGCGGCGGCACTGGGCATCGACGGGCTGGTGGCGTCGCCGCTGGAAGTGGCGGCGGTTCGCGCGATTGTGCCGGCGGAGACGGTGCTGGTGATTCCGGGGATTCGCTCGGCGGGAGTGGACGCGGGCGATCAGAAGCGGGTGGCGACGCCGGCGCTTGCGATGCGGGACGGGGCGAATTATCTGGTGATCGGGCGGCAGATCACGCGCGCGGCGGACCCGGCGGCGGAGGCCGACCGGATCCTGATGGAACTGGCGTAGGCGGGCCGGGTTTACTTCAGCAGTTTGCGATCGATCAACCATTCCAGCATGCGGTCCTGCCAGGTGGAGACGGGCATGGCGGAGGCGCGTATGCCGAAGCCGTGGCCGCCGCTAGAGTAGATGTGCATTTCCGAAGAGACGCCCTGTTTTTGCAGGTCGAGGTAGAGTTGCACGGTGGTGACGACGTGCGAGGGGTCGTTATCGGCGCAGGCGAGGAAGGTGGGCGGGGCGTTTTTGGGGACGGTGATGCTGCCGGCGGCGTAGCCGGGGTAGACGACCATGGCGAAATCGGGGCGGGAGGAGAGGCGGTCGATGGGGTCGGGGGCGGTGGCATTGCCGGCATCGAAACGGGTCTCGCTGAGGGCGGCGAGGTAGCCACCGGCGGAGAAGCCGATGAAGCCGATGCGGGCGGGGTCGATGGCGAATTCGCGGGCGCGGCTGCGGACGAGGCGGAGGGCGCGGGCGGAATCATTGAGCGCGTCGCCTTCGACGGTGTAGTGGGAATCCTTGGCTTTGGCGAGGCGGTACTTGAGGACGAAGGCGGCGATGCCGTGGCTGTTGAACCACTCGGCGATATCCCAGCCCTCTTTGCCGATGACGAGTTGGGAGTGTCCGCCGCCGGGCGCGATGATCACGGCCATGCCGTTGGCTTTTTCCCTGGGCGGGAGGAAGGCGTAGACAGAGGGGTAGTGGACGACGGTGAATTGTTTGGGGAGTTTGGGATTATCCGACGGGGCGAAGACTTCGGGGGCGGTTTCCTTTTCGGAGCCGGGGGCGCCGTGGGGCCAGAGGCGGATCTCTTCCCCGCGTTGGGGGCCGGGTTCGGCGGCGAGGGCGGCGGTGGAAGCCAGAGTGCAGGCGGCAAAGAGGTAGAGCGCGGTAGAGCGTCTGGTGGGCATGGTCGGGGTCAGTCTAGCAGAAAAGCGGGTTGCGGTTGCGGAGGGAGTAGGCAAGCGGAACCGGGAGGTGCGAATGGGTGCGCAAAGGGGGGTACGGGCTGCTCCGGAGGTACCCCTCCGGCCGGAATGTCCAGTACGCTCCGAAGCCCATTTCCAGACTTATTTACCTGATTTTACAGGTGCAAATTATGTTAAAACAAATACGGGCTAAGTGGTCCGAATTGGGGCCGGAGCCCGAGTCGGTGCGGTGCGGATGCCGCGGTCTGGAGGCACGACATGACAGCAACAAAGAGCGTAACGGATAGCTCGAGTGTGCGGATCCTGAT
>CAIRBY010000813.1 GCA_903876865.1 uncultured Acidobacteriia bacterium | reverse complement strand
CCTCTGGGAGAAGCCCGCCCCGCTCCCTGCCTATCGCAGCGCGGAGATGCGCGCATTCTATGCCGGGTGGGAACTCACCAAATTCCTCGAAGCGAAATCTCTCCCTGGACTCGCGAAGAACACCCTCGGCAAGGCAGGCGCCTTCTTCATGTTCTTCCTCGGAGCCGCGCTCGGACTGCCGCTCGTCTGCGGATGGCGCCTCTTCCGCGACCGGCGCGTACGCCCCCTCGTCGTTATCGGCGCCGCGTTCCTCTTCGGCCTCGCCCTGAACACGTGGTTCTACGCGCACTATGCCGCTCCCATCACCGGGATCGTCTACGCTCTGGCACTGCAAGGCCTGCGCCACATCCGCGCGTGGCGCCACCACGGCCGCCGCGTGGGAATCGCCGTTCTCCGCGCCGGAACCGCGGTCTGCTTCGCCATGATCGTACTGCGCGTCTGCGCTCAACCCCTCGCCGCGTACATGCCGCCGGATTGGCCCATGACCTGGTATTACACCCGCCCCGGCAACACTGAACGCGCCCGCATCCTCACCCAACTCCGCCGGCAACCCGGCCTACACCTCGCCATCGTGCACTACCGCCCCGGCCACGATTTCTTCGAGGAGTGGGTCTACAACGATGCGTCCATCGACGCCTCAAAAGTAGTCTGGGCACACGAATCCGACACCGCCGGAACCCGTGAACTCACGCACTACTTCCACGATCGCCAAGTCTGGCTGGTAGACGCCGACGCGTCCCCAGCCACCGTGACTCAGCTTCCTCCACAACCGTAGCTCCTACTTCAGCTCCGGAATCTGCACCCACGCGCGCTTCTGCCAGCTCTCGATGCCCTTCTCCGCCAACTGCACGCCCTTCGCCGCTTCCAGGAAGCCCCAGCGGAACGGCTCGTCCTTCACCACATGCCGCAGGTACATCTCCCACTGCACTTTGAATGCGTTATCGAACGGCGCCTGCTCCGGCACCTTCTGCCAGCCATCGAAGAAGTTGATCGGCTGGTCGATATCTGGGTTCCACGTCGGTCTCGGCGTATTGCCGTAGTGCTGTGTCCAGCAGTGGCGCAACCCCGCGACCGCCGTACCCTTCGTCCCGTCCACCTGAATCGTCAGCAAATCGTCACGCCGTACGCGCACCGCCCACGACGAGTTGAAATGCGCGATCACGCCGCCTTCCAGCTCAAAGGTCGCGTAGGCGGAATCGTCGGCCGTGCACGCGTAGGGCTTGCCCGCTTCGTCCCAGCGCGTGGGAATGTGCGTCGCGCCCAGGCAACTGACGGCCTTCACCTCACCGAACAGATTGTCCAGCACATAGCGCCAGTGGCACAGCATATCGATGATGATGCCGCCGCCCTCCTCCTTGCGATAGTTCCAGCTCGGCCGCTGAATCGGCACCGTGTCGCCCTCAAACACCCAGTAGCCGAACTCCCCGCGCACGCTGAAGATGTCTCCGAAGAAGCCGAGTTTCTTGAGCGTCTGCAGTTTCATCATGCCCGGCAGCCAGAGTTTGTCCTGCACCACGCCATGCTTGATACCGGCCTTTTCGGCCGTGCGCAACAGGTCCATCGCGACTTCGAGGCTATCGGAGATGGGCTTCTCGCAGTAAACGTTCTTCCCCGCCGCGATCGCCTTCTTCACATCCGCCGCGCGCCTGTCCGTGGTCTGCGAATCGAAGTAGATCGAGTACTTGGGGTCGGCCAGCACACTGTCCAGATCCGTGGTCCAGGGCAGCCCGCCGCATTCGGTGCTGATGTCCTTGAGCTTCGCGGCATTGCGGCCCACCAGAATCGGCTGGGGCATGATGCTCTCGCTCGCGCTCAGTTTGACGCCGCCCTGCTTGATGATGGCGTAGATCGAACGGCGCAGGTGCTGGTTCAGCCCCATGCGTCCGGTGACGCCGTTCATGATGATACCTACGTTGTGAATGGTCTGTTCGCTCATGGAAGTGTGGGAACTACGCTTTCGGTTTCTCGGTGCACTGCGGGCGCGCGCCAGCGGGCAGCGCGGGAACATCCACTCCGGCGCGCGGCAACGTGCCGTCCAGTTCCTGCCGCCAGTGCGCTACGTCGCCCGCCGGCCCGTAGCAGTAGAGCATGCGCAGCGGCGTGTCGCCAATGTTGGTGAGCTGGTGGAAGACCGTGCTGGGAATATAAACCGCCTGCCCCGCGTGCAGCGTGGTGCGCTCTTCGCCCAGACACATTTCACCCGTGCCCTCCACAATGAAATAGACCTCTTCCTGCACCTGGTTGTGCCACGGCACCTGTCCGCCGTTCGGCTCCAGCGTCACGTTGCCAATCGAAAAATTCGCGGCCTGGATCGGGCTCACGCCCCCCACCAGGTTCT
>CAIRBY010000812.1 GCA_903876865.1 uncultured Acidobacteriia bacterium | reverse complement strand
GCGCTGGAGATCATTGGGTAGATGTATACTCAATGTAGATCCAGATGCCGAACGAAGCCACGATTTCGAAATGGGGGAATAGTCTCGCTGTCCGCATTCCCCAGGGAATTGCCAGGCAGGCAGGTCTGAGCGAAGGCGACTCCATCGAGTTAAATCTCGATGCGGAAGGCTCCATCGTCGTGCGCTCCACGCGACGAAAGTATGAGCTGGCGGAACTGGTATCCGGCATCACGCCCCGGAACCGTCACCGGGAAACAGAGTGGGGAGAAGCGCTCGGCGAGGAATCCTGGTGAGCGCCGCATACGTGCCGGATACGGGCGATTTCATCTGGCTGATGTTCGACCCTCAAGCAGGACGCGAGCAAGCCGGCAGACGGCCCGCGCTGGTGCTGAGCCCGCGCATCTACAATGCGAAATCCGGACTGGCGCTGCTGTGCCCCATCACCAGCCAGATCAAAGGCTACCCGTTCGAAGTGCAGGTGCCGGGCGGGCAGGGCATCACCGGTGTAATCCTGGCCGACCATGTGAAGAGCGCCGATTGGAGAGTCCGGCGCGCCGCGAAACTCGGCTGCTGCCCGAGCGGAGTCCTCGATGAAGTTCGGGCGAAATTGGCCCCGTTGCTCGGATATTAGAGTAACTACTCCGATAAGGTTCGACGCCCGGCGCGGATTAACTGGCATAATGAAATCGGAGGCTAGATAGTGGCCACGTTGACATCACCGGTTTCCATTTCCCTAGAGAACGAAAAGAACCCCTGGCTCGCAGCCGCCGCGCGGTTTGATGAGGCTGCCATGCGCCTCAACCTCGACGACGGCATGCGGAAAGTGCTCGGCACTTCAGCCAAAGAGATTACGGTTCACATCCCCGTGCAGTTAGATGACGGCCGCATCGAGGTCTTCACCGGCTACCGCGTGCAACATTCGATCGCGCGCGGACCGGCCAAGGGCGGAATCCGCTTCGCTCCGGACGTGACGCTGGATGAAGTGCGCGCCCTCGCCTCCTGGATGACCTGGAAGTGCGCCGTGGTGAACATCCCCTTCGGCGGCGGCAAGGGCGGCGTGATCGTCGACCCGCACATCCTCTCCGATACGGAGTTGGAAAAACTGACGCGCCGTTACACCGCGGAACTGATCGATTTCATCGGACCGGAACGCGACGTTCCCGCGCCGGACGTGAACACGAACGATAAAGTCATGGCGTGGATCATGGACACTTACTCCATGCACGCGCGCCATACCGTGACCGCGATTGTCACGGGCAAACCCATGGCGCTCGGCGGGTCCAAGGGCCGTCCGGAAGCTACCGGACGCGGCTGCATGATGGTGATTCTGCGCGCGCTTGCCCTGATGAACAAGCGCCCGGAAGACACCACCGTGGTGGTGCAGGGCTTCGGCAATGTGGGCGGCATGGCCGCGAAACTGATGAGCGCGATCGGCTTCAAGATCATCGGCCTCGTGGAATACGACGGCGCCGTTTATAACCCGCACGGCCTGGATATCGCTGCATTGCAGAAGCACCGCAAGGAGACGGGTTCCATCACCGGTTTTGCCGGCGGCGAGGATATGGATAAGGCCGAAGCCATGTTCCTGCCATGCGACGTGCTCCTGCCCGCCGCGACGGAGAACGTGCTCACTTCGCAGAACGCGCACCGGGTGCGCTGCAAGATCCTCTGCGAAGGCGCCAACGGCCCCACTACGCCGCTCGCCGATCTGGTGCTGGCGGATCAGAATGTCTTCGTGATTCCGGATATTCTGGCCAATGCCGGCGGCGTGACGGTCTCTTATTTCGAGTGGGTGCAGGATCGCCAGGGCTTCTTCTGGAACGAAGCTCTGGTGAACGAACGCCTGAAGGAAATCATGGATGAGAGCTTCGATTCGATCGTGGCGTACGCCAAGAAGCACGGTGTCAACAACCGCACCGCGGCCTATATGGTGGCGCTCGATCGCGTGGCCGAAGCCATCCGTCTGCGGGGGCTCTACGCGTAGCTCGCCGGCTTAGGCGATCCTCGGCGGCTGATTCATGTCTGACGCATCCACGCCGCTGATGCGGCAGTACAACAGCCTCAAGCAGCAGGTCCCCAACACCCTGCTGATGTTCCGCCTGGGCGATTTTTACGAACTCTTTTTCGAAGACGCCGTGATTGCGGCGAAAGAACTGGAGATCACGCTCACCGCCCGCAACAAGGAAAAGGGCGCCGCCATTCCCATGTGCGGCGTCCCGTTCCACGCCGCCGAAGGCCATATTTCGCGGCTGATTCAGAAGGGCCACCGCGTCGCCATCTGCGATCAGGTGGAGGATCCCAAGGCAGCCAAGGGACTGGTTCGCCGCGAGATCATGCGTGTGGTCACGCCGGGCACGGCGATGGATGCCAACCTGGTGCGATCGCGCGAGAACAACTTCCTCGCCGCGGTAGCCACCATGGGATCCGGCAACAGTGCCCGTTCGGCCGTGGCGCATGTCGATGTCTCGACGGGCGAGTTCAAGGTCACGGAACTCGATGCCGATGAGATCGCCGGAGCGCTCGAACAACTGGGCGCGCGCGAAGTGCTGTTCCCCGGCGCGCTGCCGCTGCTCACAGGCGAGGATCGCTCCGGTCCGCGCTTCGTCCGCACGGAACTGGAAGACTGGGTCTTCACGTTCGATTACGCCGACCGCACCCTGCGCGACCACTTCAAACTGCTCTCGCTGGATGGCTGTGGACTCGCGGGACGCTCCGCAGCGGTGGGCGCCGCCGGCGCCATTCTCCACTATCTGCGCGATACGCAGCGCGCCGCGCTCGATCACCTGGACCGGCCCACGTATTACGATCGCGCCGATTCGATGGTGCTGGACGCCGTCACGGTGCGAAACCTGGAACTGCTCGAACCGGTTTTCTCCGCCGATGCGGGCAACATGCAGACCCAGCCCACGGTGCTTGGCGTGCTGGATCAGACGCAGACCGGCATGGGCGGACGCCTGCTGCGCCAACGGCTGGTGCGCCCTTCGATGAATCGCGCGGAGATCGAGCAGCGCCTGGATGCGGTGGGCGAGCTGCTGCAACAGACCATCCTGCGGGCGGAATTGCGCAAGCAACTGGGCGGCATACTGGATCTGGAACGCCTGCTCGCCAAGGTCACGCTCGGCTCCGCCGGGCCGCGCGACGTACTGGCGCTCGGGCGCTCGCTGGAGAAACTGCCCGCGCTCAAACGCTGCTTCGATACGCAGCAGGCCGAGCGATTGCGCAGCATCCACGACCGTCTGGACGAACTCACGGACGTCAGCAATCTGATTCTCGAGGCCATCTCCGACGAGCCGCCGCTGAACCTGGTGGACGGCGGCACGATCCGCACTGGCTTCCATGCCGAACTCGACGAGTTCCGCGACCTGAGCCAAAACGGCAAGCAATACATCGCGCAGATCGAAGCGCGGGAGCGCGAGCGCACCGGGATCGGCTCGCTCAAGGTCCGCTTCAACAACGTCTTCGGCTACTACATCGAAATCACGCGCGCCAATCAGCACCTCGCGCCCGCCGATTACGAGCGCAAGCAGACGCTGGCCAACGCCGAGCGCTTCACCACGCCGGAGTTGAAGGAGTACGAACGCAAGGTGCTCTCCGCCGAGGAGAAGATTCTCTCGCTCGAGAAGGAACTCTTCGCCGACGTACGCAAGCGCGCGGCGGCACATGCGCAGCGCATCCGCGCCACCGCCTCCGCGGTGGCCGAGTTGGATGTGACGGCGTCGCTCGCGCAGGTGGCCGCGGCCAACCGGTATCAGCGTCCCGCGTTTTCCGAATCGGGAGAGATGCGCATCCTGGCCGGGCGCCACCCCGTGATCGAACGGCTGGCCGAAGCCGAGAGCGGGCGCTTCATCCCCAACGACCTCTACCTGAACGATTCCACGGACCTGATCGCAATCATCACCGGACCCAACATGGGCGGCAAGAGCACGTATCTGCGGCAGGCGGCGCTAATCGCCATCATGGCGCAGACCGGGTCGTTCGTGCCAGCCGAAGCCGCCACGCTGCCCATCATAGACCGGATCTTCACGCGCATCGGCGCCTCGGACAATCTGGCGCGCGGGCGCTCCACCTTCATGGTGGAGATGACGGAGACGGCGGTGATTCTGAACACGGCGACGCCGCGCAGTTTCATCGTGCTGGATGAAGTGGGACGCGGCACGGCGACGTATGACGGTCTCGCGCTGGCGTGGGCGGTGGTGGAGCACATCCACACGCGCACCCCGCGCCAAGACGCTCTTCGCCACGCACTATCACGAACTCACCGAACTCGCTGGACAGTTGAGCGGCGTGCGCAACCTGATGGTGAGCGTGAAGGAGGCGGGCGACCACATCATCTTCCTGCGCAAGGTGGAGCCCGGCAAGGCCGACCGCAGCTACGGAATTGAAGTGGCGCGCCTCGCGGGACTGCCGTTGAGCGTGATCGAGCGCGCACGCAGCGTACTGAAACTGCACGAGCGCAAGGAAGTGGTGGTCAGCGAGGAACTGGTGCACTCCGAAGATCGTGGACCGCTGCAGATTCAGCTCTTCGAGCCCGTGGGCTACGGCATTGCCGAGCGGATTCGCGCGATCAATCTGGATGAACTCCGGCCCATCGAAGCGCTGCAATTGTTGAGCGAGTTGCAGAAGGAACTGAGGCGGCAGGAATGAGAGTCGCGGGCATCATGAGCGGCACGTCGCTCGATGGGATCGATGTCGCCATCGTGGAGATCCGCGGCAAGCGCGTGGAGACGGTGGGCTTCACCTCCACGCCCTATCCGGCGGCGGTGCGCGCGAAAGTGCTCGCGGTCTCTAACTGCGACACGCACACGGCGGCAATCTCGCGGCTCAACTTCGAACTGGCGGAACTCTATGCGCGCGCCACGCTCGCAACCGTCAAGCGCTTCGGTGCGGTGGAACTGATCGGCTGCCACGGCCAGACGGTGTTTCACGAAGGGCGCTCCAATACGCTGCAACTCGG
>CAIRBY010000811.1 GCA_903876865.1 uncultured Acidobacteriia bacterium | reverse complement strand
GTGGTTGAGCGCGGTCAGGGTGATGGCGCTGAATTCGTTGTCGATCTCCGCGCCGAGATTGCGCAGCGCCTTCGGTTGCGCCTTGTTGAAGCCGATCA
The DNA here is from genome assembly GCA_903876865.1 of uncultured Acidobacteriia bacterium. Taxonomy (GTDB): domain Bacteria; phylum Acidobacteriota; class Terriglobia; order Bryobacterales; family Bryobacteraceae; genus Solibacter. The sequence continues at coordinate 1,711 of CAIRBY010000811.1, read as the reverse complement.
GCGCCTGTGTGCCGGGCGTATCGATGCTGACCACGCCGGGTTTTGCATACCACGTGAGTTGCGCGGTATCGGACGCGATGGGCAGCGGTACGCCCGCCTCCCAAGCGGTCTCTTTACCGCCGGTCTCTTTACCAACGGTCTCGAGCGACGCAATCCGCGAAGCGTGGCGCAGGGGAAGATCCAATGGGAAGCCGGGTGTGAAATAGGGATTCTCGCGCGCGGGCAGGCGCAGGCTCTCGATCACCTGCGTGGCCGAATAACTGCGCGGCGCCGTCTTCTCCGCCGCGCGCACGTCGCCGCGCTGGAAGAGGAATGCGCCCGCGGCCAGCTGCGTCATCTTCACGGGGTCGCTGCGGAATTCGAAATGGCTGGGCTGCGCCGCCGTCCAGGCGTTGGGAGCCTTATGTTCGAAGGTGTACCAGAAGATCCCGTCCCAATCCTGCAGGGCCGCATATGCGGTGAGGATCGGGATGCCTTCGCAGGCGTACTCGGCCGGAAACGGATGGTTGGTTTCGGAGACGGTATACGGCTTCCCCGCCACGGCCGAACGCGAGAGTTGCACCGGAGTGGAATGGAGCGGATCGTTCACCATGGGGCTGTTGACGATGGTGAAGCCGGTCTGCTTGCCGTTCGCATCCTCGAGGTAGCGCGGATGCTGCCAGTAGACATGCCCATCAACCGCGTCCAGCTTGGATGCGGAGCGCAGCAGCGGATAGCCGCTCATGCCGTGATTGTGATCGCTGGTCGCGAGCACGGCGGCATGCACACCCAGATCCTTCTTCAGCAGCGTGTACATGGATTGGAAGTAGCGGTCTTCCAGGTCCATGTAGAATTCGGCCTCGTTGCGAAAGCGCGCCGCATCCGCCGCCGCGAACTCCTGCTTGCGCAGGCGCGGCACGGCTTCGGCGCCGCGCGCCTTCAGCCACGCGGTGTACTTCGCCGTGAGTTCCTTCTCGTAGCTTTCGGTGATGTCCGTCCACGTGCCCGGATTCCTGCGCGTGTTCTTTCCAAGCAGGCGGTCGGCGTACCAGGCTTCGACGATCGAATTCTCGTTCACCAGTTCGACCAGCGCCACCGCGGGTTCGTTGCGGTACTCGGTTTTGGTGTACGGATTGTAGTGTGTGAGCAGTTGCCGCGCATAGTCGCGCTGCAGTTCGAGCAGGCGATCGTCGAAGTAGGTCAGCGCCTTGGCGTAGCCGATGAGGTCGAAATCGCGCACGCCGTCGCCGGCCTTGTAGATGCGGCCCACGTTGAGGTTGAGGTCGGTGTAGATGCCGCGCTTCTTCAACTCGGCCACGAAGAAGTCGGTGCGGTCCATTCGTTCGGCGTCGAAGGAAGCGGTGTCTTCGCGGTCCCGTGCCAGCAGCCCGGCGGGCGCGACGCTATCCAGAAAATGCAGGCGCACGCAGTTGATGCCGAAGCGCGCCAGATAGGCCGCCACCATGGGCGCATCGGCCTTTGCGGGACCGGTGGCCGCGCCCGTGATGTTGAAGCCCCAGAAGCGGAAGCGCTCGCCCGTGGGCTTCACGAAATGGCCGTTGCGGATGGTGACGAAGCCTGCCTTCCCGGCCGGGGCTTCGAGCAACCCGGAAGCGTCCACCAGGCCGCCCGTGTTGTTCTTCCAATCCATCGCGTAGGGGCTCATCACCTGTCCCTGCGCGGCCAGCGTGCAGGTCAGCGCGGCTCCGATCAGAAGTGAGCGTTTCATGGC
>CAIRBY010000810.1 GCA_903876865.1 uncultured Acidobacteriia bacterium | reverse complement strand
GAGAATCAGAGCGAGCGCGGCCAGGCTGCGCGTATTGCCGAAACGGCGCTTAAGGCACGGGACTTGTCCGCGGCGCCGGCCGCATAGGCCGCCTGAATTGCTTCCAATTGATAGGCCGGTCCGAGCGCGAAGGCCGTCGCCGCAGGCAGCCAGATATACCAGAACACCGCGCTCCAGGGCCAGGGAATGATACCCCAGCGCGAGGCCCAGAGCGAGACCGTCCCAAGCGAGATCAGAAAGACGCCCACCGCCAGCGCCTTCCAGGAGAGACCCAGCCAGCCCGATTCCATGCGGCGAGCCGAGCGGTAGAGCAGCAGCGCTTCCGCCAGCAGGAGCCAGAGAATTGTATCCACCGGCCAGGAGGCCATTTCCGCCAGCGAAACCGGCCGGCCATTTCCGGCGGCCACTTGCACGATATCCCACAATTCCGCCATCACGAAGCCGCCCATGCCCAGCAACAGAATCCAATCGAAGGCCTTGAGCCGCCCCAACAGGCGGGTCGATCTGTAGGCCTGTAGCGCCAGACCGATCGCCACGGCCAGCAGGGTAAAACGGCAGGTGCCGCCGAGCAACTGACCGTAGGAGCGGATCATGGTCGCGGAGGCCGTGCTCCACCACGCGATATGGCGAAGTGGGTTGACCGGTGAATCCAACGAGAGGATCTGGGAGCACATCGCACCGCCCAGATCGAAGGCAGCCGAGGCGGTGATGCAGAGCCAGACGCCGCGCATTGCTTCACCCGGACCAAACTGGCGCAGGACCTGGCTGCTGAACCACAACTGCGCCGCCGCCAGAAACACCAGCAACACCGCGCCCGGAACCTGGAAAAAGGTACGGACATAGCTATCGCTGCCCGTAATCCGCCACGCAGCGAAGGCCAGAACGCCGATGGCCAGATAGACGGCAGTCATCAGGAACAGCCATCCGGAGTAGTTGATTCGGTTGGTGGGGGTGGGGCCCCAGCCAATCCGCAGCAGGCGAGCGTTCACGACACTAGATTCGCACAATTGCGGTGTCCACGACATGGGACACGAACTGACGGGCGGCGCAACGGCCCAGGAAAATCGCGAGCACCGGTTCGACCACCGAAAGGAGGTTGTCGCAGTTCGGGGAGACCGAAGCCAGGACCGTGCTGGTAGCGGTTCGGCCAAGATAGGGATTGAGTTCGGCGGCCACACGCCCTCTGACCACATCGGGATTGATGCCATGATCCTGACGGTCTGCTTGCCACTGGTGTGCATCCGCCAGCACCTCGTCCACGGTCGGTGCATTAACGGTAAGACCGGGGTCGGCGGCCTGCCGCAACATATCCAGTTCGAGCCTGCACTCGGCGCACCTGGCCAGATGCTTCTCGATCGATCCGCGCTCACGGCTGTCTAATTCGCCGTCGCTATACCGGATGAGCAGTTCTAACTCGATGTGCATACTTGCTCTTCACGAGCAAGGTAACACAAACCCGCAACCAGAATTTGTAAACTGGAGCCGTCTGCCTGAGCGCGTTTTCGCAGTTTCTCATGAGCCCGGGCCAGCAGCGCACTGACCGTACCGACAGCCACGCACATGGCGATGCCGATCTCCCCGTAGGAGAGGCCTTCGGTGCGCAGGCGCAGGCATTCCAGTTCTCGAGGAGAAAGACTGGCGACGATCTCCCCGGCGGTCTGGGTATTCTGCACCAGCTTTTCCGGATCGTAGGCGACGGCGGCAATCTGCTCCAAATGCTCCACCACGACTTCGCGCTTGGCGGCGCCGCTATGGAAGCGATCGGACAGGTAATTTCGCAGTACCTGGTAGAGCCACGCACGGGGGTTCTTGATCTCGCGGCCGTAACTGCGCTCGATGAAATAGCGCAGGAAGGCCTCCTGGACCGCATCCGCCGCGGACGATTCGCACTTGCAGAGGCAATACGCATAGCGCATTAATTCCGCGCAGTGTTGCTGGTGCAGGCGATTGATTTCAGCGTCCATAAAGCCCCAGACAGTCTCGAAAGTGCAGTACCAGTATGTCTATGCCATTGTCGCCCCGGCGGATACGAATTTCAATTCCGCTTCGGTAGACATCTAATAGTATCTTTAGTCAGACACCAATGGCCAGAGGGGGGCCGCTACGAGGTCGCCGAATCGCCGCTCTTGCCGTACCGGTCCAGCGCGCGCGCGCAAAGCTGCAGAGCAATCGCACCCGCCAGCCAGACCTGCCAGTGAGAGAAAATCCCGGAGGGGATCGCGAAACTGCTGGTCCAGCTCAGGTCCGCGGCGATGCGCCATAGAGCCAGCATGCCGGCGGAAAATGCCGTGGGCGGCAAGATCGCGGCAAAGGCGAGGGCAATCCTCTTATTCTTGCGCCGCTTCCTGCCGACCTTGGGGCCTTTCGCGAAACGGATCCGGACAACCATGGGGACGTGATACCAATTTATCAGTTTTTGCGCTAGATTATACGTTCGGAAACTGCGAGGAACCCATGCGAAAACTGAAAACCGCCCTGTTCGGAACCGGCTTCGTCGGCCGGGTCCATCTCGAAGCCATTCGGCGTCTCGGATACGTGCAGTTGTATGCGATCGGAGAGCCTCAGATCGAAAAGGCGAATCAACTCGCCGATGAATTCGGCGCGGAGAAGGCCGAGGCCGATTTCCACGACATCCTGAAAGATCCCGCCGTGGACGCGGTGCACGTCTGCACGCCGAACGCGCTCCACTTCCCCATCGCCAAGGAAGCGCTGCTCGCGGGCAAGCACGTGGTGTGCGAAAAGCCCCTCGCCACCAGCGTGGCGCAGGCGCAGGAACTCGTCGACCTGGCCAAAGCCAAGGGTCTCCGGAATTGCACCTCGCACAACCTCCGCTATTACCCCATGGTGCAGCAGATCCGCCGCATGATTCAGGATGGCGATCTGGGCGACATCCTCGTCGCCCAGGGCACCTATTCCCAGGACTGGCTGCTCTACGATACCGATTGGAACTGGCGCCTCGACAGCAAACTCAACGGCCCTTCCCGCTGTCTCGCCGATATCGGCTCGCACTGGTGCGACATGCTCGAACACGTCACCGGACAGCGCATCAGCAGCGTCTGCGCGGATCTGGCGACCTTCTACAAGACCCGCAAGCAGCCCCGCGGACCGATCGAGACCTTTGCCGGCAAGACCCTGCGTCCGGAAGATACGATCGAAACGCCGATCGACACCGAAGACATGGGCGCGGTGATCTTCCGCATGAACGGCGGAGCGCGCGGCGCATTCACCGCCAGCCAGGTGAATGCAGGCTGCAAGAACCGCCTCAGCATCGAAATCTTCGGCACCAAGAGCGGCGTGATGTGGAATCAGGAGCGGCCCGATGAGCTGTGGATCGGCAATCGCAACAGCCCCAACCAGATCATGATCAAGGACCCCTCGCTGCTGAAGCCCCTCGCCAAACCTTACGCCGATCTGCCAGGCGGCCACAGCGAAGGCTACGATGACACGTTCAAGCAGGTCTTCCGCCGCTTCTACCAATCCATCGCGGACCCCAACATGGCCCCCGAGTATCCGCAGTTCGCCGATGGCTTGCGCCAGTTGAAGATCCTGGAAGCGGAACTGGAGAGCAATGCCAAACACGGCTGGGTAGACGTACCGCTGCCCGTATAGGCCCCTCCCTGCACTTGTACCGGCGCGGCGGATTTCGATTCGCCGCGCCCCACCCCCAGCGTTCCCTCCCCCCATCCTCCATTTCTTTTTGCAACTCCAGCCGCCCGAAACAGCAGACAATAGCCAGATGAGCAATTCCGTTCCCGGTGTCCCGGCGGGATATCACAGCGTGACGCCATACCTGCTGGTAGAGGACGCCGCCGCCCAGATCGAGTTCCTGAAGGCCGCCTTCCGCGCCGCCGAACGTTCGCGCCAGACGTTGCCCGATGGCTCCATCGGCAACACGGAGATGCAGCTCGGCGATTCCGTGGTGATGCTCAGCCAGTCGCGCGGCGAGTGGAAGGCCATGCCCTGTATGGTCTATGTCTACATTGCGGACGTGGACGCCGTTTACGCCCGTGCGCTAGCCGCCGGCGCCACCGCCATACAGGCACCCGCCGACATGCCCTATGGCGACCGCGCCGGCGGCGTCCTCGACAGCAACGGCAATCAATGGTGGATCGCCACCCGGATGGCGCCCCGCGGGCAGTGAAGCGGGAATACGTAAGATTTTGCAATCTTCCGGCGAGTTCGCAGGTCAATCAATATAATGGGATTTGACGATTGCGATCAGCGCCACTTTCACTGCCGAAGCGATTGAGCCCGGACTGGCCTTCTGGCTGCGCCAATTAGGCCTGCCGGGCGAGATCCGCTTTGCCGCCTATCATCAGGTATTTCAGCAATTGCTCGACCCCTCCGGGCTGTTTTCCCGTAATTCCAGCGGCGCCAAT
>CAIRBY010000809.1 GCA_903876865.1 uncultured Acidobacteriia bacterium | reverse complement strand
CCGGTGAAGCCGGCCACGGTGGCGCGCGTCTTCCACGTTGGGTTCTGGATTCTGCGCTGGGCCGTCATCCCGGTGGTGCTGTTGCCGATGGCGCCGGCGGTTGCCGTGCGCGGCTGGCGCGGCTTCCGCGAACTCAAATGGCTCGCCGAGTGGCGCGACTGGTTCGCGGCGCCGCTGCTGCTTTCGACGGGTTTCATGCTGCCCTTTACGGTGCTCGCGATCGTCCCCGCGGTAGGCGGTTTCGGCCCCGAACTGGTGAGCTTCGTGCTGCGCGCGCTGATCGCTTATCTGCTGATGGTGTGTTCCGTGCTGGCGCTGGCCTTCGCCACGGCGCGGCGCTGATCGCATCCGCGCGAACTACGCGGGAGCCACGTCCGCAGGCAGGCCGCTCTTCAGCCAGCTCAACACCGTCGCCTTGCCGTAGCGCTGCACCAGCGCAGCGACGCGCCTGGCCGCGGACGCATAGGCACGGTGCGCGCGCCCGGCGTCCCCGGTCTGTTGCAAGTCCGCATCCACCACGCTGCCCGCGCCTGCCGCAGCGGGGCGGTCCAGGAATTCCACCAGGCCTTCCCGGAACCACACCGGCAGCTTCGCTGCCGCCTGCGCTTCCACAAATACGTGCAGCAACTCGTGACGGATCGCGGATTCCCGCGCGGCTGGTTGCATGTGGATGCGCCTGCCGGCTGCGCGTGCGGCCACCCATCCCGGTTCGCCGGTGGCGTTTCGAAAGGTCGCGATGTCCGGGTAGATGCGCACCTCGATGCGCGGCGGCGCGTTCCATCCGGTCTGCTCCGCGATTCGCCGCAACTGCCCTTCGGCGAGGGCAAGCGTGGCGCGATCACGGTCCGGGCGCGTGGTCATCAGGGTGATGGTTTCGCCTGCCATCCGTCGCCACTCCAGGCCCTTTGCGGTGATGCCAAGCTGAGTGCCGGGGTAGTAGAAGGCGAGAATCTCCCGATAGCGTTTGCCCTGTGCGCCCATCTGGTCCGCGCCATGCTGGCAGAGTCCGGCGCCGTGCCCGTCGCCCGTGCCGGCGAAGGTCCAGCGACCGCCGGACGCGGCAAGCTCCCACAAATCGCTGCGCAGGGTGTTGAAGCCGAAGGCGCGGCCGATGGCGAAGCGGAACGAAGTGGCGGAGATCCGTACGCGCTCGCCCGCGCCCGCGAGCGTGAGTTCCATCGCCCTGCCGGAGGCGGTTCGCTGCGAGACTTCGATGTGGGAAAGCGCGGCCGGTGCGCGCAGTTTGGAGCGTGCCAGCGCGGCGGAGATCTCCGCCGCGGTGCCGCTCCACTGCCAGGGAGCGCGAGCGCAAGTGGGGTCGGGATGGCTGCGCAGATACGGCGCGTGTAGGCCGGTCCAGACCGCCGCTCCGGTCTCGGAAACACCGCCGCAATCGCGCGAGTAGGCCGCCATGGCTGGCTTGCCTTCGAACCAGAGCAGTGTGCCCGCCGTCTCTTCCGCGGCTGCCGAGAGGCGGGCGGTTACGGCCGCGGGGTCCACGCGCTGGCAGTGCGTAGTGGCGCAGAGGTCGTAGCCCTCGGCAGCGTGCCGTCCGCGAAAATGTATCGCATAAGTGCGCGCGGCGATGGCCATGGCTTTGAGCGCTTCGTCGGATTGGAACGTGCTCGCCTCCCCGGCCAGCACCGCGGCTACATATTCTTCCAGCGGCATCGCCACCTTCGCGCCTTTGAGTTGCACGCGGAGTGGCTGCGCAGGCAGGGCGATGCAGAATAGCGGCAAGAGCCAGCAGGCCGCCAGACGTTTCACAGTTCGCCCCGCGAATGTGCCGCGAGAATGCGCCCGCCGATTGGCGCCGCGTCCGCCCCGCCGCTGCGGCCCTGCAGCATGACCACGATCACCGCGCCGGGCGTGAAGCCGGCGAACCATGCCAGCACCGAGCCATCCTTCGCGTGCGCCGTGCCGGTCTTGCCCGCGACCTTCAGTCCAGCCACCCGCGCACGCTGCGCCGTGCCGAACTCCACCGCGTCTTCCATCCCGCCCAGTACCGCCGGATGTGCTCTCTCCAGCAGGCGCGCATACGCCATTGCAAGTCCCGCGGGCGTGATCAGGATGCCGTGCTCCCCCAGTGCCTGCAGTTCGGCGGACGCATTCCATGTGCGGCCCGTTGCTTCGCTCGCGCCGAACCAACCGGTCCGCGACGTCAGGCCGCAACGGGAGAGGGTGGCCGCTACTTCGCCGGGCGCAGTGCGTGCCGCGTAGTGCGACACAAACGCATTGCAGGAGTACGCGATTGCCGTGCGCGCGTTGACAGGCTCGCCGAGCGGCGGGTGCGAGCAGGCAAAGCTGCGTCCCGCGATGCGGAGGTCGCCGCTGCAAGGGAAGCGATCGGTCTCGCGCAGCGCTCCACGCTCCAGCAGCGCGTTCAAGATCAGCGGCTTCAGCGTGGACCCGGGCGGAGCCATTGCCGCACCCGCCAGTTGCGGCGCATGTGCTGTCAGCAGGCGCCGCGACGCTCGATCCACCAGCACCGCCGTGCCGTGGGCCCCTTCGAAAAAACGGTCCATTGGTTTCGCCCACGCCCGGGCGGCAAGCAGGGCGGCGATGGCATGGCGGCGCAACATGACTGGTGCTCTAAGGTTCGTCACTCCAGTCTACGGCGCGCCTGCCCCATGCGGTAGATCGCGAGGCCGGTCAAATTACTGACCACCACCACCGCGCAAATCTTGGCGGCGAAGGCCGTGCGGCTGACGACTTCCACCACCGGATACACGGAGATCACGAGCGCGATCAGGCTGGAGAACATTCCGGCCGCCGCGGCGTACTTCAACCACGGAGGCAGCGCCCGGCGCAGAGCGGCAGTGCCGAAGAGCGGCAGGGAGAAGAGCGCCACATACGCAATGGAGTAATGCACGATCGAGGAGAGGGTGAGCAGTTGGTTCGCCTCCTGCGCCTCCACGCCGAGAACGCTGAGGACGAGCAGGCCCATCACCAGCGCTGCCACGAAATAGATCGAATTGACGGGCGTGCGCCGTACCGGATGCAGGGTGGTGAACCAGCGCGGCACCACGTGGTCCCAGCCGGCGGTCATGGGCAGGCGCGTGATTCCCGTGAAGATCAGGCTCGCGCTCGCGACTGCGCGGGCCAGCACCAGGAAGATGCCGAACTGCGCTGCCGCGCCCGCCATCCCGGAGTGTCCGAACGCCTGGCGGAAGGTCTGCGGAATGGGACCAATCAGGTTGATTGGCTGCCCGCCCAGAAAGGTCAGCACGGTGCTGGTGCCGAGAATGAACATGACAGCGATGACCGGCGCGGAGATCAGCACGGATTGGCCGATGCTGCGCGCGGCGCTGCGGCATTCGCCGGCGAGGATCGCCACGTATTCGAAGCCGCTGAGCGCTCCCACCGTCATCTGTCCGAAGATCGCGAGGCTGAACATATCGGCCTTCGGCCACTGCCAGGGCAGCGCTTCGAAGCTGGGAATGGAGCCGCGCCACAAGGCCCACAGCGGCAGCGCGAGCAGGATCGCGTAGGCTAGCAGGATCATCACGCTGCCCGCGTTGTGCAGCCACTTGCCGATATCGAGGCCGTGCACTGCCACGGCGGCGATGGCCGCGACTACGCTTCCGGTCAGAGCCAGCGTGGCCCAGCGGCTGGCCGCGAGCCAAGCCCACTGCGGACCCAGCAGATAGCCAAGATCCGTGGGGACCACGAACACGATCGCGCCCACTACCACTACCGCATAGACCCACAGATTCCACGCGATCAGGAAGCCGGCCATTTCTCCATAACCCTGCTTGGCCCACTGGTAGAGTCCGCCTTCGAGCGGCATCAGGCGATTGAGGTAAATCACCACGGCCGCCAGCGGCAGGTAGAACAACAGCATGGAGGCGACCCAGAAGACCACGTGCGGCCGTCCGAGTTTTGCCGCGACCCCCACCCAGCCGGAGCCCACCACGCACAAGACCTGTGCCAGCACCAGGTCTTTCAAGCCGAGTTCTTTGCGGAGCGTGGT
>CAIRBY010000808.1 GCA_903876865.1 uncultured Acidobacteriia bacterium | reverse complement strand
TCCTGCGCCTGCAGCAGGCGATCGTGATCGAGCGCGGTGGCGGCGAACGACATGCCATTGCGCGCGCCCCAGATCTTGAAGTATGTCTCGGCCGGGATGATCAGGTAATTGTCCTGCGATTGACCGAAGACCGAGCCCTGCGCCTTGGCCACGCCGACGACCTGAAACTGCACGCCCTCCACGGTGAGCGTCTGGCCGACGGGACTGCGGTCCGGGAAGAATTTATCCTTGAGATCGTGGCCGATGAAGGCAACGTTCATGTGGCGATCGTTTTCGATATCGGAGAGGAAGCGCCCGTCGATGGCTTCGATATTGGTGATGACGGCGATGTTCGGTGTGGCTCCCTGGAGGCCGACGCCCTCGGAGAATTCGGGGCCGCGGTGCACGGTGACGCCGCGCCCGGCGCTGATGCCGATTTCGCGGGTGAGGGTCAGGTGCGAGCGCAGAAACTCGTACTCTTCTTTGGAAAGCTGCGGATTGCGCCGCTGCATTTCGATGTACTTCTTAGGATCGAAGCCCATCATGACGATGCGCTGCACACGGTAGCCGTCAGCACCCATGGAGGAGACGTTCTGGGCGATGTAGACATCCATGCCGGAGATGACGGACATCACCGCAATCAGCGTGGTGGTGGCGAGAATGATCCCAAGCAGGGTCAGAAAGCTGCGCAGCTTACTGCCGCGGAGCGATTGGAGCGCGCCTTTGATCGCTTCCCAGAACGAAGCATGGGAGTGCATTCATACCTCAGACGGGGCAGGCCGCCGGTTATTAGCAACCGTTTCCCTCACCCACTTCATGATTACATCGTCGGCCCAAAAACGGTGCGGGGAGCGCCCCAGAAAGCCGAGATGCCCACCGTACTCGGTAGCGACCAGACGAATCCACGGGTTCGACCGCACGGCGGCGGAATCGAAAACCGAGAATGGAACGAAGGTATCATCTTTCGCCTGGATCAGCAGCGCCGGCACGCGCAGGCCGTGGAGATAGCCGATGGCGGATTGGGTGCGGTAGTAGTTTTCGGCGCCACCGAAACCGAACGAGGGTGCGGTGAAGCGGTCGTCGAGTTCGACCACGCTGCGCAGTCCGGCGAATTCGCTCTCGCGAAAGCGGCCGGTGGCAACCATGCGGGCGCGCATGCGGCGGACGAAGCGGGCTTGGTAGATGCGGTTATCGGGCTCGGCGATGCGGTGCGCACAAATGCCCAGATCGAGCGGGGTGGAGATGCCGCAGACCGCCTGTATGTATTCGGACGCGCCGTCACCAAGTTCACCGGCGAGTTTCAAGACCACGTTGCCGCCGAGGGAAAAGCCGGCGAGGATGGCAGGACCGCGCCCCTGCTCGCGTAATTCGCGCAGGAAGGCAAACAGGTCGCTGGTCAGCCCGGCATGATAGAGCGTGGAGCAGAGATGCTCCGTGCCGCCACAGGTGCGCATATGGAAACGATGTGCCGCGAACCCCGCGTGGAGCGCGGCGGCGGCCAGGCTGCGAATGTAGCCCGCCTCGCCGGAGCCTTCCAGACCGTGCACCATTACCAGTTCGCCGCGGGCGGGAGTGAGGGGGCGTTGGGAGCAGACCAGCACCTGCACATCGGACTCGGTGCGCACGAGGCGTCGCTCCACCGGGAAGGCGTCGGACTCGGGACGCTGCCAGAAGTGGGCAAGGATGGTCTGCAGGTGCGGATTGCGGACTACGGGATCGAAGGGGATCATGCGGACGTGCACCATAAGGCGGCCTCGGCAGCAGAGCTTGGCGGGAGAGTTGGCAGGTGCGGATTGCGAACTACGGGATCGAAGGGGATCATGCGGACGTGCACCATGAGTAGGCCGCGGCAGCAGCGCATCGCGGGAGAGTTGGCAGGCGGAAACGCCTGCCCTACCGCGCGCGGAGAGGCTGCGGCGTTGATTGGGAGGACAGACTTCATGCCAGCTAGTGTGCTGGAGTGACCTTGATTTCGGTCACGTGGTATTTCAAATCGCTCACCACCACGGTGGCTTCGATGTGATCGCCGACCTTGAGTTTCTGAAATTCCGCATCCGGCTTCACGGGATACTCCATGGTCATGGCTTCCATCCAGTCGCCGATCTTTCCGGCGGCGATGGTGGCGGTGTGGGAAGAGGCGTCCAGCGCCTTGATCTCACCCTGCATCGGGTAGCGCTTCTCCTCCACTTTTGGCTGGGCACAACCGGCCAACAGCAGCAGCAGCGGGAACAGAACGACGAGTAGTCTCCTCATGTTCCTCTATCATACGCCGCTGTGCGTGCTACCCGGGCCATGCCGCGAAGGCGATGGTGGCCGGACTTGCATAGGGCAGCGGCGCGGCGGCAGGAGTGAGGCGCCCGGTCGCGGCATCGGCGCGGAAGGTCACGATCAAATCGGACTGCTCGTTGGTGGCGCAGAGCAGCGTGTGGCTGGGATCGAAGCCGATGAAGCGCGGGATGCGCCCCTGCGACGGGGTCCAACCAGAAACGGTGAGCATCCCGGTTTTGGGATCGACGGCGAAGGCGGCGATGCTGTCGTGTCCGCGATTGGAGCAGTAGACGAAGCGCCCCGCGGCGGAGACGGCGAGCTCCGCGCCGGTATTCTCGCCTGTGTATTCTGGCGGAATGGTGGGCAGAATCTGCACCGCGCGCAGGCTGCCGCGCTCCGCATCCCAGAAGTAGGTGGTGACGGTGCTGGAGATTTCGTTGACCACCCAGGCGACGGGCAGGCGCGGATGGAAGGCGAGGTGGCGCGGACCCGCACCGGGACGCGCGATGGCGGCGCCCTGCTCGGTGGGCGTAAGCTTCCCGGTAGAGGCATCGAAGCGGAAGATGAAGATGCGGTCGAGCCCTTTATCGGGGATGAGCACGGAGCGTCCGCCGGGGTCGAAGACCACATGGTGCGGATGCGAACTGATCTGCTCGATGCGATGCGGCCCCGGTTGGCCGGGCAACGGGACCACCTGCACGGCGTCGGCAACTCCGCCATCGGGACGGATGGGCAGCACGCCCACGTTGCCGGTGCCATAGTTGGCCACGACGAGGAAGCGTCCGCTGGGATCGATGGCCGGATGCACGCCGTTGCGGCCTCCGGTTTCGGCGCGGTTCAGGCGTTGCAGGAAGCCGGTGGCGCGGTCCACGGAAAAGGCCGTGACGTAGCTTTCATCGCCATGCACGGAATAGAGGCGGCGCTGATCTTGCGCCATCACCAGGAACGAGGGATTGACCAGTTCGCCGACATGCTGCACATGACTCCACCCCGCGGTGGCCGGGTCGATGCGATAGACGTGAATGCCGTCGCCACGGGCGGAGCGAAGGGCGGTGGTG
>CAIRBY010000807.1 GCA_903876865.1 uncultured Acidobacteriia bacterium | reverse complement strand
CAGCCGCCGCATATCCTCGTCGCTGAATCCGGAAGCGCGTAAAACCGCGGTGAACTTCTCTTTCGTAACCATGGGTAGTCTCCTGAATCGATCGGTTGTGAGGAGCAGGCGCGCAATCGCCTGCTGATGCTCCCGCATGCGCTCGATCTCCGCGCTCAACTCGCCGAGACGGCGCCGCAGCACGTCCGCCGCACTGTTGTTGGGGCCTTCCAGAATGCGCCGGATATCGGGCAGCGCGAGCCCCGCGTCGCGGTAGGTGCAGATTCGCCGCAGCCGCTCCGCATCCTTTTCGCCGTAGACCCGGTAATGCGCCGCAGTCCGGCGGGGCGGCTTGAGCAGCCCGATCTTCTCGTAATAGAGCACCGTGCTCCGCGCCAGGTTGCAGCTGCGCGCGAGTTGCGTGACGGAAAGCGTCATGAGTTCAGTCTGAACCCTGAAGCTATAGACAGGTCAAGGAGTTTTCTTGAAGATCAGAATGTGCTGCCGGGGTAGGTCTTCCAGCACCCGATCCATGCCGTAGCCCTCCGGTTCCAACTCGGCCTTCGCCTGTGCCACCGTCATCTTGTGCTCCGGCCGGATCGGCACCGTGGGGTCCTCCGCGCGGTATTCCAATAGCACCAGCCGTCCATCGGCCTTGAGCGATTCGCGAATCCGCCGCAACATCTTCTGCGGCTCGGAGAACTCGTGGTACACGTCCACCAGAATCACCAGGTCGAGCGCATTCGCGGGCAATTTCGGATCGTCATACGTGCCCAGCACCGCTTCCACATTCTGCAATTTGCGGCGCCGCATGTTGTCGCGCAGCATCTTCAACATCTCGGGTTGGATATCGTTGGCGTAGACCTTGCCCGTGGGCCCCACACGCTCCGCCAGGCGCCAGCTGATGTAGCCGTTGCCCGCGCCGATCTCCGCCACGGTCGCGCCCTTCGGGATCTTCAACAGGTCCAGCGCCAGGTCCGGCTTCTCTTCCGCTTCCCGCTCCGGACGCACCAGCCAATCCGCGCCGCCCGCTCCCATCACGCCCGCATACTTGCGGCCCGAAACGGGATGCTGGCCCTGCGCGAGCGCGCCCGCCGCCAATAGGAGGATGCAGAGTAGGCGCTTCATGCCTTATTCGTTGCTCTCGTTCACCGGGTCCACATCCGTGGCCAGGTCCTTCAACCCGTCCAGCGCGCGCCGCATCGCGGGGCGGATCACGCCCAGCGCATCCAGCATCTTCTTCGCGGTTGCGTAGTCGCCCTCGGCTTCGATGGTCATCAGGTCGTGCGTCAGGTCCCGCACCGCGCCCTTGATCTTCGTCAGGTCCACCGCGAACGTGCCATCCGCATTCATCGTGAACGCGCCCTTATCCAGCAGGTAATTAAACTGCAGCGCCATGCCCTTGCCGTGAGCCTCCGTCGTGCCGAAGCGCACGCTGCGGAATGCCGAGGCCAGGTATGTCGTGTACAACTTCTTCTCGTAATCCGGACCCTGCATCAGCTTGCGGTCGTACAGGTACTCCAGCATGAACAGGCCCGTGACGTCCGCCTTGGCCTCTTCGATCGCGCTGTAGATTTCCTTCAGCTCCTGCCGCGGCGTAGTGGCGCGACCCGCGACCGTGATCTGGTGCGGCCCGATGCCGTGGCTCAATTCGTGCGCCAGAATGTGCGTGAAGAAGTAGTTGAAGCTCAGGTCTTCGCGAGCCTCCTTCGCCAGTACGCGACCCGCAATCGGAATCAGCGCGCTCGCGAATTTCGCCTCCTGAATGTTCTTGAGCATGATGCGCGCGCTTCCCTTTTCAGAGATCACCCGCTCATCGTTGGGCAGATTGAAGGCCGCCGTCCGTACCCCGTGCGCGCCATCGCCCGCCGCGTACACTTCGTTCACTACCCGGATCGGCGCGGAGGCGCCCAGTTTCGGGTTGCGGTACTTCGCGTCGATCGGCAGGCTGTTCTCCACTTCCTGCAAATGCGCCGCCACCGTCTTCAGTTTGTTGGTCTCTTCCTCGTCGCGGATCGTGATGTAGGCTTCGAAGCCCGCCTTATACCCGAATAACTCGTCGTTATACGTCTCATAAGGCCCGATCGTGATATCGAGCGGCGCGTCCAGATCCATCCACGCCACATCGCTCGCGTAATAGTCGTTAGAGAGGAACGCCTCCGCGCGCAGCGTCAGGAACTTCTTGAGCGACGCGTTTTCCGTGAGCGCCGCCGCTTCGCGCAACAACGCCGCGGCGTGCTTCAGATCGGCAGCGTACTCCTTGCTGTATGGCACCAGCGTGAGCTTCTTCTCCGCCGTGCGCCGCACCACCGTGAAGAAGCCGATCGCCTGCTCGCGCTCCGCCGCCGGCAGCGTCTTCACCCACGCCTCGAACTCCTCGCGCGTCATGTCCGCCGGATAGAAGTTCGCGCCCTGCGGTTTGCGCGCCGGTACGTCCGGCAGGAACGCGGAGTGATCGTCCAGATCGCTCCACGGTCCCTTGTTCAGCCAGAAGTAATGCAGCCGCGCTTTGCCCAGCGGCGTCGTGTCCTTTTGCAGCTTCGCGTAGAGCGCGCGATTGCCGCTCCACAGCTGATCCAGGAATACGTGGTTCAGCACCTTCGCCGCTTCCACCAGCTTCGGCAGTGCCTTGCGGTCTCCGGGCGAAAGCGCGGCGGCATCGTACTTCAAATCGACCGGCGCGAACCGCGCAGTCATCTGTTTCAGTTGATTCAGATCCGGCATAACGGCGGCAGCGGCCAAGAGTACGAGTATGGGTTTCATCTTCCCGTAGGGATTATTTCCCCGGAGCCCGCAGCGCGATTCCCAGTTCCTTCAGCGCCTTGTCCGGCACCGATGCCGGAGCGTCCGACATCAGATCCGTTCCGCGCGCCGTCTTGGGGAAGGGAATCACTTCGCGGATCGAAGTCTCGCCCGCCAGGATCATCACCAGCCGGTCCAGCCCGAGCGCAATGCCACCGTGTGGCGGCGCACCGAACTCAAGCGCCTCCAGCAGGTAGCCGAAGCGGCGCTTGGCTTCATCGTCGCTGAAACCCACCGCCGCGAAGACCTTCGCCTGCACGTCGCGGCGATGAATACGAATCGAGCCCGAACCGAGCTCAACGCCATTCAATACCAGATCGTAGGATTTCGCGCGGCACTTCGCCGGATCCGCCGTCAGCAGGTCGATATCCTCGTCGTGCACCGATGTGAACGGATGGTGCGCGGCAACCCAGCGGTTGTCCTCGTCGTTCCATTCGAACATCGGGAAATCCACCACCCACAGGAACTGGAAATTCTTCGGGTCCAGCAGCTTGTGCCGGTCATTGAACTTGCTCGCGCAGAAGAGCCGCAACTGCCCGCACGCCTGATACACGGTCTCTGCCGGACGGTGCCCCTTCGGCTCGCCCGCCCACGCAGCCAGCACCAGCAGGCTGTCTTCCTGCGCTCCGCAGCGCTCCCGCACCTTCGCCATCTGCTCCGGATAATCGCGCTCCAACCGCTTCGGATCGTCGAAGACCCGCAGCCCGCGCTCCTGCCCGTACGCCTTGAAATCGTCGCGCTCCTTGCGGCTCAGCGCGCCGCAACCCGGAATGTGGATGCCTACGAACGGCAGGTCATTGTTTGCCAGTTCGGTCAGCAGATCGCCCACCGGGAACATTGGCGGAATGCGGGTGTCGGGCTTATCGATTCCGTAGCGCTCCATCGCCTGCGCATACGTGATCCGCGGGAACGTCGCGGGCACGTCATAGCCCGCCACTTCGCAAATCCGTTTCACCAGCGGCTCCACCGTATCGAAAATATCCGATTGCCGCGGATAGCTCATCTCGATATCGATCTGCGTGAACTCCGGCTGCCGGTCGGCGCGCAGATCCTCATCGCGGAAGCAGCGCACAATCTGGAAATACTTCTCGAAGCCCGAGATCATCAGCAACTGCTTGAAGATCTGCGGCGATTGCGGCAGTGCGTAGAACGTCCCCGGATTCACGCGGCTCGGCACCAGGTAATCGCGCGCGCCTTCCGGCGTCGAACGCGTCATGAACGGCGTCTCGATCTCCAGGAAGCCCGCGTGCGTCATCAATTCCCGCACCGCGAAAGAGATCTTCGAGCGCAGAATGATATTCCGCTGCATCTGCGGACGGCGCAGATCCACGTAGCGGTACTTCAGGCGCACGTCTTCCGACACGTCCAGATTCTCTTCCATCGGGAATGGCGGGGTGCGCGATTCGTTCAGAATCCAGATCTTCGATGCCACCACTTCCACTTCGCCCGTGGGCATATTCGGATTGATGGTGCCTGCGGCGCGCAGCGCCACCACGCCTTCCACCGCGATCACATACTCCGCGCGCACTTCTTCGGCGCGCTTGTGCACGGCGGGGTCCACGTCTTCATGAAAGATCGCCTGCGTGTGACCGGTGCGGTCCCGCATATCCACGAAGATCACGCTTCCGTGATCGCGGCGGCGGTGCGCCCATCCCATCAGAAGGACCGTTTGGCCCGCGTCCGAGGCGCGCAAATCTCCGCACATATGCGTACGGCGAAGGTCGCCCAGAAAATCCAACGCTACAGAGGTTTCCATATGGTTACTTTTCAGTGTGAAGCAAATTCTAATTGGAAGCTACGGCCAGAGCCGCGGCAATCTCGTCTTGTGTCAGTTGCAACTGCTCGCCGGAGGCCATATTCTTCAACGCGTACCGTCCGGCGGCCATCTCGTTATCGCCCACGATCATCACAAACCGCGCACCCAGCTTGTTGGCGATTTCCATGGCGCGTTTCAGTTTGCCTTCCGCCAGTTCCACCGCGAACCCGCCGCGCCGCAGATCGCGCGCCATCACCGCCGTGTGCCGCACCGCCGCGTCGCCCAGCGGAGCGATGAACAGGTCCAGCGGCACATTCGTCTGCTCGCCTTCCACGCTCATCACCAGGCGGTCCTCGCCGATCGAGAAGCCGATTCCCGGCGAGTGAATCTTCGAGCCCAGCGATTCCGCGAGGCCGTCATACCGCCCGCCGCCCAGCACCGAATTCTGCGCGCCCAGTGAACCGTGCACCACTTCGAAAGTCGTGCGCATGTAGTAATCGAGCCCGCGCACCATGCGCGGACGCACTTCGTATTCGATCCCGCGATCCGTCAGGAACTGCTTCACTTTTTCGAAGTGCAAGCGGCACGGCTCGCACAGATAATCCAGAATCGAGGGGAGCGCGTCGATGATCGGCTGATCCGGTTCCACCTTGCAATCCAGCACGCGCAGTGGATTCGTCTCCGCCCGCCGCTGGCAATCCCCGCACATCTTCGGCGCCGCGTCCTTCAATTCCTCGCGCAGTTGTTCCACGTACTGCGGACGGCAGTTGCCATCGCCCACGGAATTGATCAGCAGTTTGAAACCGCTCAATCCCGCGCGCTGCAGGATCTCCACCACCATCTCAATCACTTCCGCATCGATTAGCGGCGAATCTGACCCGATCGCCTCCGCTCCAATCTGGAAGAACTGCCGATACCGCCCCTTCTGCGGACGCTCCCGGCGGAACATCGGCCCCATGTAATAGAGCTTCTGCACCCCCGGCTTCTGATCCAGCCGGTGCTCGATATACGCGCGGATCACCGAAGCCGTATTCTCCGGCCGCAGCGTCAGCGAGGTGCCGTGATCGTCGAAGGTGTACATCTCCTTGGTGACGATATCCGTCTCCCCGCCCACCCCGCGCGCGAAGAGTTCAGTCTCTTCGAGTATGGGCGTGCGGATCTCATGATAGTTGTACGCCCGGAATACCTCGCGCGCAACACTCTCCACCCGGTTCCACACTTCGGTGGATGGAGGCAATAAATCTCTGGTTCCTTTGACGGCTTTGATCACTGGAGTAGGGGAATTTCTATGCTAACACGCGGGCTCAGGCCCCTGCCTTCAACGCAATACTCTCACGCTGGCGCCGTGAGTGGCCCCCGCCTCATCGGCGGTTGTCAGCGTGAGTTCCTCGACGCGTGCCAGCGCGATCGTCAAATGCGACACCGAATGCCGGCTCAATCTCCTCTGGAAGCCTGTCGAAATCGGGCGCGATCCAGATTTGCCCCGCCATCGCCCCGGGCGTCCTGGGTCGCGCCAGGTCCGAATCCGGCACCGCCTCCCCTTGTGAGAGGTTCCGTAACGCGCCTCACCCAACCACAGCCACCAACTTCGAGTCGATGATCCGCTCGTCCGATGTCAAAAGCTTCAATCGGTGGACCCTAGCCGTCGCGACGATGGCGCGGTCGGCCGGATCGCGCAGTGCCGGGCCAAGTGCTGCTACCTCCTCGGCCACATCCACCGATAGCGGGAGAATCTGAATGGCTGGGTTGCCATCGACGTCCCTGAGGAATTCCCCGGCCGGCGTGTTGCTGCGGCTGCGGCCCTCGCCAAAGAGGAGCGCAATTTCCAGTAGGGTCATCGCGCTAATCGCGACCTGCTCTCCCTGTCGGGTAGCGTCTCTCAGAACTCGGGCCTGCTCTCGTGTCAAGCGCCTAGGTTCCGCGTGCCAGCGAACCAGGATGTGGGTGTCCAGCAGGAAGCGAACCGCCACTACCGTTCCACTCCTGAATCCCCGCGCACCACGTCCCAGAGTTCTGAGGTGTCAGCTTCAACCAGGTCAGCGGGAAGTGTGATCCTCCCCGCCCAAGTACCTTCCGGCGACTTCCACGCCACCCGCTCAACCGGCCCCACCGTTGCCAGCGGCCGTCCCCGCCTGGTAATCGTGATTCTGCCGCCATGCTCGCCGATTTCATCGAGCATCGCCAGACACTTGGCCTTAAACTCGGTGACATTCACAATGCGGTGCTTCATAGTTCCACTCTACCATGCCCCATATGGTCAGATGACCACATCAGCTTGCTTCTGAACCCCGGTTCATGAGGCGTGAGTAGCGGCCAGCGTCAGTCGTATGATCGCAGAGGCTGTTCGGGCCAGGGAACCGCAATCGACCCGGCCACCGCCCCACTCAGCCCCGCCTTCCGCCCTCCCCCTCTCCCCACCAGGCGTTACAATCGCCTTATGCGCCGACTCCTCCTTCTGCTGGCCACCTGTGCGATCGCTTTCGCCCAACGCAAGCCCTTCGATGTCAACGCTCTGCTCGAGTTGAAACGGATCGGCGATCCGCAGATCTCCCCCGATGGACGCCTCGTCGCCTTCTCCGTCACCACCGTCGACGTCACCGCCAATCGCAAGCCCACCCAGATCTGGATCGTCCCCCTCGAAGGCGGCTCCCCGCGCCAGATCACGCATGACGGCGAAGCCAATCAGCGCCCCCGCTGGTCCCCCGATTCCAAGCGCATCGCCTATCTCTCCGATCGCTCCGGCTCCTCCCAAATCTGGCTCATGGATCCCGATGGCAATAACGCCAAACAGGTCACCACCCTCTCCACCGAAGCCGACGGCCAGATCTTCTCCCCCGATGGCAAAAACCTCGTCTTCACCAGCGCCGTCTACCCCGAATGCGCGGCGGATGACGCCTGCAACCAGAAGGCCATCGACGCCGACAAGGCATCCAAAGTCAAAGCCCGCATCTACACCGAACTCCTCTACCGCCACTGGACCGGATGGCAGGGCAAGCGCCGCAGCCACATCCTCGTCACCCCCGTCTCTGGCGGCGCCGTGCGCGACCTGACCCCTGGCCCCCGCGACGTCCCGCCCTTCTCGCTCGGCGGCGCCGACGATTACGATGTCTCCCCCGATGGCCAGGAAGTCTGCTACAGCATGAATGCCGACCCCGTCCTCGCCACCAGCACCAACTCCGATCTCTACGCCGTCTCCATCGCCGGCGGACAGCCCCGCAAGATCACCGTCAACCCCGGCGCCGATACCAACCCCCACTACTCCCCCGATGGCAAGTACATCGCCTGGCGCGCCCAACTCCGCGGCGGCTATGAGAGCGATCGCTTCCGCCTCATGACCCTCGAACGCGCCACCGGCAAAGTCACCAACCTCACCGAAAGCCTGGACCGCTGGGTCAACAGCTTCACCTGGGCCCCCGATTCCGCCAACATCTTCTTCACCACCAACGATCGCGGCCGCCAGGCCATTCAGGTCATCCCCACCACCGGTGGAGCCGTCCACGTGGCCGCCAGCGGCGATAGCGAACTCGACGACATGCAGTTGACCCGCAACGGGAAGACCATGGTCTACACCCAGCAATCCGGCGTGGCGCCCGTCGAACTCTTCCGCGCCGCCTCCACCGGCGGATCCCCCACCGCCCTCACCCACCTCAACGATGCCGTGCTGGCCGAGCGCCAGATGACCAGCCTCGAAGAGTTCTGGGTGGATGGCGCGGAAGGCGCCAAGGTGCAGAGCTTCCTGGTTCGCCCCGCGAACTTCAACCCCGCCCGCAAGTACCCCGTGCTCATGCTCATCCACGGCGGACCGCAGGGCTTCTGGGGACACGCCTGGACCTACCGCTGGAACGCGCAGGTCTTCGCCGCCGCCGGCTACGTCGTCGTGATGCCCAACCCGCGCGGCTCCACAGGCTACGGCCAGAAGTTCGTCGACGATATCAATAACGATTGGGGCGGACGGGCTTTCGACGACATCATGGCCGTTGCCGACCACATCGTCACCGACATCCCCTACGCCGATGCCAGCAAGATGACCGCCGCCGGCGGCTCCTACGGCGGCTATATGGTCGATTGGATCCTCGGCCACACCCAGCGCTTCAAAGCCCTCATCTCCCACGCCGGCGTCTACAATCTGCAAAGCGAGTTCGGCGCCACCGAGGAACTCTGGTTCCCCCTCTGGGAATTCGGCGGCAGCCCCTGGAGCAATCCCGAAACCTACGGCAAATGGTCTCCCCATCACTTCGTGCAGGAGTTCAAAACCCCCACGCTCGTGATTCACGGCGAACTGGATTACCGCGTGCCGTATAATCAAGGTTTGGAACTCTTCACCGCTCTGCAACTGCAGAAGGTGCCCTCCAAACTCCTCGTCTTCCCCGACGAAGGCCACTGGGTCCTCAAACCCCAGAACAGCATTCTCTGGTACAAAACCTTCATCGACTGGCTCGATACGTGGGTAAAGAAGTAGCGTAAAGAAGAAGTAAGGTCAATCAATAGTGAAAGCACTCATCGGACTCATCGTTCTCGCCGTCCTCGGCGCCACTGCGCTCTTTTTCGTCTCCGCCAGCACCACCGTCGTGACCATGAACCCCGTGGTCAAAGTGGTTGGACAAACCACGCCCGTCACCGTGCAGATCGCGAACCCACACGGCGTGCGCCACATCTCCGCCTATATCGAGCAGGGCAACGCGCGCTATCCGCTGTCGGAAGTGCAGACGCCCGCCCACCGCATCTTCTTCCGCCGCAATCAGCCCGCGCAGACCCTCACCTTTAACGCCGGTAAGGTCAAGGCCCCCGCGCTCAAGGAAGGCGACGCCCGCATTGTCGTCGAAGCCACCGCGGACGATCTGCGCGGTAACACCGGCACCGTCACCGCCTCCGTCAAAGTAGTCCTGGCCCCACCCCGCGTCGTCCCCGATGACGCCCAGCACTACATCAATCAGGGCGGCATGGAACTCGCCGTACTCACGCCCTCCGGTTCCTGGAGCGAAGCCGGCGTCAAGGTCGGCAAGTACACCTTCCGCAGTTTCCCCCTGCCCGGCCATCCCGAGCAGCGCTTCGCCATGTTCGCCTATCCCTGGGACCTCCCCGAAAACGTCGTCCCCATGGTCTTCGCCCGCAACCTCGCCGGCACCGAAGCCACCGGACAGTTCTGGTTCAAGCTCTTCCCCAAGAAGTTCCGCACCCGCGATTTCCCCATCGATGAGGCGCTCATGTCCAAACTCGTCAACCAGATCGATCCTGCCGGCACCCTCGCCCCCGGTCCCGATGTGGTCGCGCGCTTCCTCAAAATCAACGGCGAAATGCGCCGCCAGAACAATCAGCAGCTCTCCGAACTGCGCTTCAAAACCGAAGAGAAGATCCTCTGGAACGGCCCCTTCCTCCACTGGGGCAAAGAGGAATCCATGTTCGCCGACGTGCGCAACTACACCTTCAAGGGCAAGCAGATCGATCAGCAGGTCCACCTCGGCTTCGATCTCTCCGACACCATGAACGCCCCCGTCCATGTCGCCAACGATGGCAAAGTGGTCTGGGCCGCCGAACTCGGCATCTACGGCAACTGCGTCGTCGTCGATCACGGCTACGCCCTCCAATCCATCTACGGCCACCTCAATCGCATCGATGTCAAAGTCGGCGATGCGGTGACAAAGAATCAGAGCCTCGGCGTCGCCGGAGCCACCGGTATGGCCGGCGGCGTCCACGTCCACTTCTCCATGCAGATCGATGGCGTCCAGATCAACCCCCGCGAATGGTGGGACGAACACTGGATCAAAGACCGCATCATGAGCAAGCTCGACCCCTCGGCGAAACCCGGCCCCTCCGCCCCCGTGGAATCCCACAGCGTCCCAAAGGTCAAATCCAGGCCGCGCAAACGCCGCTAACCCGTGCCGCAAGAAAAACTAGTCAGACTAGTCATATACTGGAAGTGACATTATGCCGAAGGCCCCACGAAAGTCCCGGCCGGAAACCCCCGCCGGCCCGCCCGCTGTCACCGCCGTAGCCGCTCCCGCGTGGCAGGTCCAGACCGCCAAAGCCCGCTTTAGCGAACTCTTTCAGCGCGCGCGCACCGAAGGCCCGCAACGCATCACCCGGCAAGGCAAGGAAGGCGTCGTCATGCTCTCTGACGAGCAGTACGCGCTCCTCACCGCGAAGACGCGCCGCCCCAAGAGCCTCGTACAATTCTTCCGCGACTCCCCCCTCGTAGGCGTGAAATTGGACCTATCGAGAGACAAAGACACCGGCCGCGATATCGATCTATGAGCGGCTTTCTGCTCGACACGAACTGCATCTCGGAACTCGTCCGCCCTCACCCGGAGCCGCGCGTGATCGAATGGTTCGAGGCCGCCGATGAAGAGGCGCTCTACCTCAGCGTCCTCACCCTCGGCGAAATCCGCAAAGGCGTGGCCGGCTTGATCCAGGGCAGGCGCCGGACACGCTTGGAAATGTGGCTCGAAATCGACCTGCGAGCCCGCTTTGCCGGCCGCATCCTCCCCATCGATTCCGCCATCGCAGATCGTTGGGGATGGCTCGCCGCCGAGGCCAGGCGCAACGGAACCCCGATACCCATCATTGACGGATTGCTCGCAGCCACCGCACTCCACCACGGCTTGACCCTCGTCTCCCGCAACGCGCGCGATTTTGAGCAAGCGCAGGTGCCCCTCCTGAATCCCTGGCAGCGTTGAGACCCGCACCCGGCGCTTGCCCTAACCGCCCCCCGCCTTCTCCACCTTCGCCTTCACCGTCCGCCGGTCCAACCCCAACCGCCGCGCCGTCTCTTCATAGCTCCCCGTCTGCGCGTACACCTGCGCGCAATACCGCGCCACCAGTTCCTCCGCCGTCAATCTCCCCGCGCGCAGATCCCCCGCCAGCGTATCCTCGCCCCCGCCCGCCGGACGGTAATCCCGCCGGATCAGCACGTTCCTTACGCACTGCTCCAACTCGCGATAATTCCCCGGCCACTCGTACCGCGCCCCCAGATTTTCTTCCACCCACCCGACCACCTCCTCCGCGAACTCCTCCGCCTCCGCCCCCGCCACCCGCCGCGCCATGTACACGATCAACTCCCGCAGCATCTCCGGCGAATCCGCCAGTTGCTCGCCCAGCGAAGGCGTCGAAATCTGGTCCGAACACAACCGGTAATAGAGATCCTCCCGGAACCGCCCCTTGCGGATGTCCGCCGCCAGATCGCGATTCGTCGCCGCGATCAGCTTCCCCTGAAACCGCACGCTCGCCGTATCCCCCACCGGATGAAACGTGCGCGTCTCGATCACCCGCAGCAGCTTCACCTGAATCCCCGGATCCATGTCCCCCAGCTCATCCAGGAACACCGACCCCAGCGCCGAACACGTCTCCAGCCACCCCTTGCGATCGCCCACCGCCCCCGTGAACGCGCCCCGCCGGTGCCCGAACAGCTCCGATTCCACCAGCGTCGGCGAGAGCGCCGAAATGTTGATCGGGTAAAACGCCCCCGCCTCCTCCTCCGGAAACGCCATCCGCCGCTCGTCGAACCGCAGGTACCGCGAAAGCGCAATCGCCCGCGCCACCAGTTCCTTTCCCGTCCCGCTCGGACCCGTCACCAGCGTCGCAAACTCGTTCATCCGCCCGTAGAGCGTCCGCCGGTACCGCCGCATATCGTGCGTGAAGATCGAATGCCACACCGCCGCACGCAGCCGCGCCGCCGGCATCGAATTCCCGATGATGTCCTGAAAAATCCGCTCGAACGCGCCCTGCACCTGCCGGAAACACGCGAACGTATGCACCGGCTCGTATGCCGAGGGCAACTGCCGTCCTGCAATCTCCAGAAAGTGTCGCCAGTCCGCGCGATACTCCGCGTAGAACCGCCAGCGCCCCTGCCCCGCGCCCGCCTGCGCGCCAAACCCCGCCTCGAAGAATCGCGGATAATACCGCTGATACAGCAGGTTCAGCACCGCCTCTTCGTACAGCACCAGATCCCGCTCCGTCGCCGCCACCCCCGCCGCCAGCTTCTGCCGCATCCGCGGACACAACTCCTCCAGCCGCGCCGCAATCCGCCACACGTTCGACCGCCGCCGCTCCGGTTCCGCCACCGAAAAGCTCCACACCGGCTCGTCCGCCGCGAACTCCGCCCCCAGCGCCGCCCGCTCGTGCAGAATCCGCTCCGGCAGAAACGGATTCGAGAACACCAGGTCCGAGGCCGCCCGCAAAAACGCCCGCTCGCTGCTCGACAAGAACGCCATGGACACTGATTGTACAGGGCCTTGCAAAAAATGTACATAACCTCCACCACCACGTACCGGCCCAGCCATTAACCCGCTGAAAACAATCACCCGCCACCTTGGCCGCTAGCGTGTACTACCCACTCCGCAAGGATTGGTGATTCAATGACACGAGCAATGTCCCACAACGGTTTCGGCGGACTCCTGAAAAATCGGAGCTTCCAGGCGTTTCTCTGGACGCAGTTCCTCGGCGCGTTCAACGACAACGTCTACAAGATGGTCGTCTCCATGCGCGCCATCGATGTCGCCGCCGCCACCGGTTCCGGCAGCGAATATCTCTCGCTCGCCGGCGCCGTCTTCGTCATCCCCTTCCTCCTCTTCTCCGGCTACTCCGGCCACCTTGCCGATTCCGTCAGCAAGCGCACCGTCCTCATCTCCGTCAAAGTCTTCGAGATCGCCGTCATGCTGCTCGGTCTCGCCGCCTTCTTCTCCACCCGCATCGAACTCATGCTCGTCGTGCTCTTCCTCATGGCGCTGCACTCCACCATCTTCAGCCCCGCCAAGTACGGCATCGTCCCCGAGATGCTCGCCGATGAAGATCTCTCCCGCGCCAACGCCCTGCTCGAAATGAGCACCTTCGTCGCCATCGTCCTCGGCACCTCGCTCGGCTCGCTCCTCTTCGTCACCTGGAAGCAGCAGCCCTGGAATATGGGCATCGTCATGGTCGCCGTCGCCGTCACCGGATTCTTCACCAGCCTCCGCATCGCCCACGTTTCCCCTGCCGGCAGCACCGCGCCCTTCCTCGTCAACCCCTTCGCCGAAGTCTTCGCCGGCACCAAACGCCTGCTCGCCGACCGCCCCCTCTGGCTCACCGTCCTCGCCATCTCCTACTTCTGGTTCCTCGGCGCCCTCTTCCAGATGGACCTGCTCCTCTTCGGCAGCGAAGTCCTCCACGTCAGCGATCTCAAGGTCGGCCTCATGGTCACCTGCCTCGCCATCGGCATTGGCGCCGGCAGCATGCTCGCCGGACGCCTCTCCGGCGACAAAGTCGAACTCGGCCTCGTCCCCCTCGGCTCCATTCTGATGGCGCTATTCAGCGTCCTCCTCTACTGCGCCCGCAGCTCCTACGCCGCCTCTTCCGCCATGCTCGCCCTCCTCGGCGTCGCCAGCGGACTCTTCATCGTCCCCCTCAACGCCTACCTCCAGCAGCGCGCCGACGCCCACGAAAAGGGACGCCTCATCGCCACCAACAACTTCTTCAATACCCTCGGACTCCTGCTCGCCTCCGCCACCCTCTGGCTCCTGCATGATCACTTCCACGTCGGCCCCGACAAGTTGATCCTGATCTTCGGCGTCGCCACGCTCTTCACCACCGCCTACATCGTCAGCGTGGTGCCCGAGTTCCTCATCCGCTTCGTCCTCTGGATGGCCACCCACACCATCTTCCGCATCCGCATCGTCGGCCAGCAGAACGTGCCGCATCAAGGCCCCGCGCTGCTCGTGGCCAACCACATGTCGCATGCCGATGGCTTCCTGATCGGCGCCACCATCCAGCGCCTCATCCGCTTCATGGTGTGGCGCCCCTTCTTCGAGATCAAATTCCTCGGCTACTTCCTCAACCTCACCAAGTCCATCCCCGTCGGCACGCACTCGCCCCGCGAAGTCGTCGAAGCCATCCGCCGCGCCCGCCACGAACTCTCTGAAGGCGAGATGGTCTGCATCTTCGCCGAGGGCGCCATCAGCCGCACCGGCAATCTGCTGCCCTTCAAACAGGGCCTGCAGAAGATCGTCGCCGGCACGGACGTGCCCATCATCCCCGTCCACCTCGACCGCCTGTGGGGCAGCATCTTCAGCTTCGAGCGCGGCAAGTTCTTCTGGAAGTGGCCCCGCCACATCCCCTACCCCGTCACCGTCTCCTTCGGCCGCCCGTTGCCCGCCACCGCCACCGCGCACCAGGTCCGCCAGGCCATTCTCGAATTGGGCAGCGACGCCACCGCCGCCCGTAAATCGCCCGCCGATACGCTGCCCGCGCGCTTCATCCGCTCCGCGCGCAAAAACTGGAGCGGCTTCGCCATGGCCGATTCCACCGGCCGCGAACTCACCTACGGCAGCACCCTCACCGCCAGCCTCTTGATCGCCGATTGGGTGCGAGCCAACCGCCCGGAAGACAAAATGATCGGCGTGCTGCTCCCGCCCACCGTGGCCGGCTCGCTCGTCAATATCGGCCTCAGCCTCGCCGCCAAAACTCCCGTCAACCTCAACTTCACCAGCGGCGCGGAAGGCATGGCCGCGATGATCGGGCAGTGCGGCATCCGCACCACCATCACGTCGCGCGCCTTCCTCGCCAAGGCCAAGCTCGAAGCCGCGAATGGCGCCGTCTTCATCGAAGACATCCTCGCCCACCTCTCCGCCCCCGCCAAAGCCGCCGCGTGGCTGCGCGCCCGCCTCATGCCGCGCCGCCTGCTGCTCGCCCGCTATACGCGCCACCCGCACACACCCGATTCGCTCGCCACCGTCATCTTCTCCAGCGGCAGCACCGGCGTCCCCAAGGGCGTGCTGCTCTCCCACTACAACCTCATCTCCGATATCGAAGCTATAGCCCAGGTCTTCTGGATCAATCGCGACGACCGCATCGTCGGCGTCCTCCCCTTCTTCCATTCCTTCGGCTTCACCGTCACCATCTGGTTCCCGCTGCTCAGCGGCTGCGGCGTGGTCTATCACCCCAATCCGCTCGACGCCAAGGCCACCGGCGCGCTGATCGAAAAATACAAAGGCACCTTCCTCCTCTCCACCCCGACCTTCTGCGGCAACTATGTCCGCAAGTGCACGCGCGAAGAGTTCGCCTCTCTCCGCTACGTTCTGGTGGGCGCCGAAAAGCTGCGCGCACAGACGGCCCGCGAATTCGAAGACACGTTCGGGCTCGGCCTCCTCGAAGGCTATGGCTGCACCGAGATGGCCCCCGTCATCTCCGTCAATGTCCCCGATTTCGAAGCCGGCAGCGATACCCAGCGCGGCTCCAAACCCGGCACCGTCGGCCATCCGCTGCCCGGCGTCGCCGTGAAGGTCGTGGACCCGGCCAGCGGCGAAACACTGCCGCCCAACACCGAGGGCCTTCTGCTCACCAAGGGTTCCAACCGCATGCTGGGCTACCTCGCCAATCCCGCGCTCACCGCCGCCGCCTTCCGCGATGGCTGGTATGTCACCGGCGATATCGCCGTGCTCGATGACGAGGGCTTCATCCGCATCACGGACCGTCTCTCGCGCTTCAGCAAAATTGCCGGCGAGATGGTGCCCCACCTCAAGATTGAAGACGTGGTCGCGGACCTGCTCGGCGGACCCTCCTGCGTCGTCACCAGCCTCCCCGATGAGCGCCGCGGCGAACGCCTCGCCCTGCTCTATACCGATGGCAATCTCGCCCCGCGTGACCTCTGGCAGCGCCTCGCCGAATCCAGCCTGCCCCCACTCTGGATCCCAAAGCGCGAAGATATCTTTCAGGTAACCAGCCTGCCGCTCCTCGGCACCGGCAAACTCGACCTGCGCGCCATACGGGCTCAGGCGCTGCAATTATCCGAAGCGCGATCGTAAAGGAGCGTCCATGCGCCCTCATCTCGCCAGCCCGTCCCCAATCCCTATCGCTCCCTGCCCCGTGGCGCAGGCATTCCTGCCTGCCCCACCGAGATGGACCGCATTGGTGGGGCATGCTCTAGCTTGCCTGTGTACCTCTGGTCAAGATGGCTCAAGCCCTTTGCTCGGCCTCGCCCGTAAGGAAGCGGCACGGTGCGCCCTCCGCCCAACCATCCACCCCACCCCCGTGGCGCAGGCATTCCTGCCTGCCGCGTCGAGATTCGTCTCGACGCTCAACTCACCACCCCAACCCGTGCCGGATTCTCATCTCTCAAAGGAGCCCCTCCCATGGAAAGCGTCCTCCTAATCGCCCTGCCGCTGGTCCTGATCATCTCCTGCTGGGTCCTCTCCCAGCGCGATGCCGAGTTGGAGCGGCGCATCGACGCGCTCACGCTCGATCGCATCGAGCCCATCGAAATCACCCGGATCATCCGCCGCATCACCCAACTCGAACTCTCCCTCGCCGAACTGCGCGCCGCGCCCGTAGCCGTGCCCGCAGGCGCCCCACCCTTCGCGCCCCCGCCTGAGCCCGAAGCGCCCCCGCCGCCCATCGTCGTGGCCGCGCCAACAGCGGCGGAAGCACCCATCCCGGAACCCGCGCCGATCGCCTCGCCCGCCGCCGCCTCGCCCGCTCTACCGGGACCGTCGCCTGAAGCCTTGCCCGAACCCGTCCTCGCCGCGTTCTCCTACCCCGCGCCCGCATCGCCGCGCCCCAAGCGCACCAGCGAAGAGTGGGAG
Organism: uncultured Acidobacteriia bacterium; assembly: GCA_903876865.1. Taxonomy (GTDB): domain Bacteria; phylum Acidobacteriota; class Terriglobia; order Bryobacterales; family Bryobacteraceae; genus Solibacter. Next base: position 4,203 of record CAIRBY010000807.1, on the reverse strand, counting down.
GCCATCGTCGGCGGAAACTGGCTCAACAAGCTCGGCATCCTCGTCCTCGTCATCGGCCTCGCGCTCTTCCTCGGCTACTCTTTCACGCGCATGGGCCCCGCCGGACGCGCCACTGTCGCCCTCGCCCTCAGCGCCTCCCTGCTCGCCGCCGGCGTCCTGCTCGAACGCCGCGCCTCCTACGCCGTCTTCGCCCGCGGACTCCTCGCCGGTGGTTGGGCCGCCCTCTACTTCACCACCTATGCCATGCACGCCGTGGACGCCGCCAAAGTGATCGAGAGCCCGCTGATTGGCGGTCTGCTGCTGCTCGCCGTCGCCGCCGGCATGGTGGCACACTCTCTCAAGTACCGCTCGCAAACGCTCACGGCCCTCGCCTATTTCATGGCGTTCACCACGCTCGCCATCACCCCCGTGACCTCGCTCTCCGTAGCCGCGCTGATTCCGCTCGCCGGCTCGCTGCTCGTCGTCGCGTGGCGCTTCCGCTGGTCGAACCTCCCCCTCCTCGGCCTCATCGCCACCTACGCAACCTGCGCTTCCCGCACCGATACCGGAGCGCCGCTCGCTTCCACTCAGGCCGTCTTCGCCGCCTACTGGCTGCTCTTCGAAGCCTACGATCTGCTGCGCGCCCGCCGCGCCTCCAATCAGCCCGCGGAACGCGCCATCCTCCCGCTCAACGCCCTCGGCCTCACCCTGCTCTCTTTCGCCAAGTGGAGTTCCGCCGCGCCCGCGCAACTCTACCTGCTGGCCGCTGGAATCGCCGTCGCCTATCTCGCCTCCACCATCCTCCGCGCCAAACTGCGCCCGCCCTCGAGTTTCCCGGAGGACACCACTACGCTCGAGCGCATCCTCGCCGGAGGCTTCGAAGGCCCCGTGACCCTCGCCGCCGCTGCCTCCGCCTGCGCCGCCGCCCTCCAACTCCACGGCCAGACCGTCACCAACGTCCTGCTCTCCGAAGCCGAAATCCTCTTCGTTGCCGGACTCGTCTTCCATCAGACCTACCTGCGCCGCCTCGCGGGAACGCTCTTCGCCGCGCTCGGCTGGCAACTCCTCTCCGCCGACCTGCCCTCCACCGGCAGCGTGCAGTTCCTCGGACTCACCCTCCGCGATTGGACGCCCTCCGCCCTCTTCGCCTGCCTGCTCTTCTACACCAACCGCAGCCGCCGCGCGCCCGCCAACTCCCCCGGAGTCTATGCCTACGCCGCCTCCGCCCTGCTCGCCCTCACACTCGGTTTCGAAGTCCCCCTTCGCTATCTCGGCATCTCCTGGCTGGCCTTTGCCGCCCTCCTGTTCCTCTTCGGCCTCCGCTTCCGCCTCTTCGATTTCCGCCTGCAGGGCTACTCCGCCGCCCTGCTCGCGCTCGGCGCCATGGCCGTCTACCAGATCCAAATCGCCGCCGGTCTCGCCACCCCCTCGCCGTACGCCTGGATCTCCCTCTCCCTCGCGACGCTTGCCGCCTACGCCCTCTCGCTCTGCGCCCTCCGCACCGCGCCGGAGCGCCTCACCGCCACCGAACTCTCCGCTCTGCCGCTCGTCGCCAGTTGGACCGCCACAGCCACCGCCGCCGCCCTCCTCTGGCGCACCGTGCCCCCCGTCTATCTCGGCCCCGCCTGGATCGCTCTCGGCATCCTCGCCCTCGAATTGGGCCTCCGCCGCCTGCCCCCGGATCTCCGCATCCCCGCCCACCTCATCGCCCTGTTCGGAGCCCTCCACGTCGCCTTCTTCGCCGTGCTGCCGCCGCACACCATCGTCCTCACCAGCGAGCGCATCGCCATCGGCTTTGCGGCACTGTTCGCCTACGCCTTTGCCGCCCGCCTCTTCTTCGCGGAATATCGGCACGCCTCCGTGTCTCGAAATGCTGCCTATCTCGCCTCCGCCGGCGGCTCGCTCTTCACTCTGATTGAAGTCTGGGCGCTGGTCGGCCCCCTCGCCGTCGCTCCCGTATGGGCTGCCCTCGCGCTCGCTCTGGTCGGCGTCGGCCTCCGCCTGGAACTGCCCGGCTTGCGCCTGCAAGGCCACGCTGTCGCCGCCGCTGGCTTTTTCCGCCTCTGCAATACCAACCTGCCGGACGCGAGTTCCATCCACTTCCTCTCCGGTCGGATCTGTAGCGGCGCCATCGTAATTGCCGCCCACTACACCGAATGGTGGCGCCAATCCCGTGCCGGCCGGCAACTCCTCGCTTGGGAAGACCGCGTCAAGCGTGCCTACCTCTACACCGCCGCCTTCCTCATCGCCGCCCTGCTCTTCCTCGAACTGCCGCCCCAATTCGTCGCCGCCGGATGGGCCGGCTTCACCCTCGCGCTCCTCATCGCCGGATTCCGCTGGAACCAGCCGGATCTGCGCTACCAGAGCTACGCCCTCGCCCTCTTCGCCTTCACCCGCACACTGGACCTGGAGTTCCACTCCGCCCAACTCTTCGCCAGCCAGGCCCAGCGCGTCGCCGCCGGTGCCGGCGTCATCGCCTGTCTCTTCGCCGCCCAACTCTTCTGCCCCCGCAAGTCGCAGGAGCACCCGCCCACTCCCGGCAACCCGCGCCTCTGCCTCTCGCTGCTCGCCACCGCGCTTACCACCGCTTTCCTCTTCCACGAGGTCACCGGCAGCATGCTCACCGTCGCCTGGGGCATCCAGGGCGCCTTCCTCCTCGGCGCCGGCTTCCCCCTCCGCGACCGCACCCTCCGCCTCTCCGGACTCGCCGTCTTCGTCCTCTGCATCGGCAAGCTCTTCTTCTACGATCTCAGCGCGCTGGATACGCTCTACCGCATCCTCTCCTTCTTCGTCCTCGGCGTGATTCTGGTCGCCGTCTCGTGGATCTACACGCGCTTCCGCGAGAGCATTCGGCAATACTTATAGGGGATTCGCTTGCAACTCTTCGGACCGCTCCACCTCACGCTTCTGCTCGCTATCGCAGCCCTCGCCGCGGCGCTCGCCCTCCTCTGCCGCCGCGGCGTCCTGCCCCGCCGCGCCACCCGCCTCACTCTCGGCTGGGCCATCGCCGTCAATGAAGTGATCTGGTGGATCTTCCGCTATTCGCACGAGGGGCTGCACGCCGCCAACCTGCCGCTCCAGTTGTGCGATCTCACGGTGTGGCTCTCCGTCTTCGGATGCCTGACGCTCGCGCCCGCCATCGTCGAGTTCGCCTACTTCGCCGGTCTCGCCGGAGCAGGCATGGCGCTGCTTACACCCAACCTCTGGACGCCGTGGCCCACCTACCCCGCGCTCTACTTTTTCGCCGCGCACGGAGGCATTGTGATCGCCGTCGCGCTCCTCGCCTTCGGCGGCTTCGCCCCCTTCCGCTCCGGCGCGGTCTCGCGCTCCTTCGGCCTGCTGCTCTGTTATGCCGCCTTCGTCGGCGCCGTGAATGCCGCTACCGGCAGCAACTTCATGTTCCTCGCCCGCAAGCCCGCCAACCCCTCGCTGCTCGATCAACTCGGCCCCTGGCCCTGGTACTTCCTCGCCGCCGCCCCCATCGCCCTCGCCTGCTTCTGGCTGCTCTGGCTCCCCCTCCCCCGCGCCACCACCGTGAAGCATCGCTAAAGCGCCGTGATTCTCGTGAGAACCCAAGCTCCCAGCGAAACGCCTCGTCGGTGGGGCAGGCGTTGCCGCCGGCCAACTCTTCGTTCGTACCTGTCCGCCCTACCTCACTTCCCCGCCAGCGCGTAAAACTCGTACGTGATCTTCCACTTCACTTCCTGCCCCGGCTTCGCGCTCAGATCGATATATGCCTCGGGACACACCGTGCTCCGTATGCTCCAGAACGCCATCTTCGATATCTCGCGGTCCGACGTCTGCTTCACGCCGATCCCCGCCTTCCGGTTCTCCACGCGAATGTTGTAATCGAGCGGTGTCTTTCCAAACCCCTCGATCAGCGTGTACACCGACTGCTTCTCCTGAAATTCCTTCAGGTACGCAAGCTCCTTCCCCTTCACTTCCGCGAGGCCATGCAAATCCGCCTGCGCCGTCGCATTGAAGGGGAACTTCACGCTATAGTCCGGACCCGCCGGCTGCTGATCCAGCATGAAGAAGTTGTGTTCGTAGACGCTCGTCTCGATCGCCTTCTTCCCCGTATTCTTCAGGCTGTGCTCCAGCACCAGTTGCGGCTTCCCCTGCACCAGCCGCACCGTCTTCTTGTAGACGTACGCGTACCCGTTGGTATCGGTCAGTACCTGCGTGAACTCCACGAAATCCCCGCCCTGCCGCACGCTCCACTTG